>JAHFOZ010000008.1:0-7584 GCA_023261405.1 Planctomycetota bacterium | reverse complement strand
GATGAAGGCACTCGTGGAGCAGGGGATGAAAGAGGGGGCCTGGGGGATGTCCACGGGGCTCATCTACGTCCCGGGCAGCTACGCGAAGACCGACGAGATCGTGGAACTCGCGAAGGTCGTGAACGCCCACGGCGGCCTCTACGCGAGCCACATCCGGAGCGAGGCGGCCGGGCTGCTGGCGGCGGTGCGGGAGGCGATCGAGATCGGCGAGAAGTCCGGCTGCCCGGTGCAGATCTCCCATCTCAAGTGCTCCACGAAGGAAGCCTGGGGGAAGATGGAGGAGGCCTGCGGCCTGATCGAGGCGGCCCGCGCGAAGGGCCGGAAGGTCACCGCGGACCAGTACCCCTACACCGCCTCCTCCACCCAGCTCGCCGCCTACACGATCGAGAACTGGGCGCGCGAGGGCGGCGACGCGAAGCTGCTGGAGCGGCTGGACGATCCGGAACTGGGCAAGCGGATCCGCGCCGAGATCGCCGAGAGCTTCGAGAAGCGCGACGGCGCCGACAAGATCAGGATCGCCAGCTACGCGAAGAGGAAGGAATACAACGGGAAGTCGATCGCGGAGATCGCCCAGGCGGAGGGGGTGGACCCCGTGGACGTGGTCGTGGCGATCATGAGGGGCGGCGGCGCGCAGGCCATCGGCTTCTCCATGCGCGAGGAGGACATGCTCGTCGGGATGAAGAAGGACTACGTCGCCACGGCCAGCGACGGGGGCGCGCGGCGCCCCTCGGCGGAGCGGCCCCACCCGCGCGCCTTCGGGACCTTCCCGCGCAAGGTCGGCCTCTACGCGATCGAGAAGAACGCGATCTCCCTCGCGTTCGCCGTGCGCTCCTCGAGCGGCCTCCCGGCCGACATCCTGGGCCTCAAGGACCGCGGGTACCTGAAGCCCGGCTACAAGGCGGACCTCGTGCTCCTCGACCCCGCGGTCTTTCGCGACCGGGCCACCTTCGACGACCCCAACCAGTACTCCACGGGCGCCCGCTGGGTGCTCGTCAACGGCGTCGCCGTCATCGCCGACGGGAAGAAGAGCGACGCCCTCCCCGGCCGGGCCCTGCGGCGGGTCCCCTAGCCAGCCCCTTACAGGTACGGGGAAAAAAGGCGGGCCAGGCCGTCGCGCAGCCGGACCGGGAGCGGCCGGGCGTTCACCTGGTGCAGCGTGGCCGGCCACGCCGTCCGGCGCTTGGCCTCGATGATCTCCTCCACGCGGGCCCCCAGCCCGCGGTCGTAGCACTCCACGTTGAACTCGAAGTTGAGCCGCAGGCTCCGGGGATCGAAGTTGGCCGAGCCCAGGAAGGTCCACGCCCCGTCCACGACCATCAGCTTCGTGTGCTCGAACGGCGGTTTCGTCCGCCAGACCCGGCAGCCGGCGGCCAGGACCTGCCAGAGCTGGGCCTCCGTCGCCCAATGGACGATGCGGCTGTCGGGCCTCTCGGGGATCAGGATGTCCACCTCCACTCCGCGGAGGGCCGCCACGTTCAACGCCGCGATCAGCGCGGGCTCCGGCAGGAAGTAGGGGGTCACGATGCGGACCGTCCTCCTCGCCGCGGCCAGCGCGCCGACGAGCACGTGACGCAGCGTGTCGAGCCTCTCGCCGGGATCGAAGGGCACGCCGCGGGCGTTCACCGTCCCCGTCTCCCGGGGGTGCTCCGGGAACCACTGCTTTCGCAGGAGCACCTCGCCGGTGGCGAAGGCCCAGTCGTCCACGAAAGCCTCCTGGAGGTGCTCGACCACGGGGCCCTCGATCCGGAAGTG
Source organism: Planctomycetota bacterium (assembly GCA_023261405.1). Lineage (GTDB taxonomy): Bacteria > Planctomycetota > MHYJ01 > MHYJ01 > JACPRB01 > JACQFK01. Next base: position 5,832 of record JAHFOZ010000008.1, on the reverse strand, counting down.
GACGTCCTGTTCGCGGTGCCGGGCGGAACCCTCCAGGCAGTTGGAGGCCCGGATGTTCATCCCGCCGGTGAAGCCGACGCTGCCGTCGACCACCAGGACCTTCCGGTGGTTGCGCAGGTTCATGAACCGGGTCCGCCAGGGGAGGAGGACCGGCTGGAAGACCGCGGCCTTCACGCCGAGCTCGCGCAGGGCGCGCATCGTGGCGCGGAGCGTGCCGCCCCCGCCCACGGCGTCGATGAGCACGCGCGTCTCCACGCCCCTCTTCCCCGCGCGGCCCAGGGCCTCGATGAAGCGCTCGCCGACCTCGTCCTTCTCGAAAATGTAGGCCAGGAGGGTGACGGTTTTCGCCGCCGCGTCGATCGCCGCGAGCATCGCCGGGTAGGCCTGCTCGCCGTTGATCAGGGGCTCGACCGCATTCCCCTCCAGGAGCGGCCGCCCGTAGACCGTCTCCCCCACCCGCGAGAGCGCGACGAGGTGCTCGAGATCGGGGCCCAGCCTTTCCCGGAGTTCCTCCGCGGTGCAGATCAGCCGCGGCTCCACCTGCTCGATGCGGCGGCGGCGCCGGCGGAGGCTCACCGCCCGCCGCTCGATCCGGTTGACCCCGAAGACGACGTAGATCAGCGACCCGACGATCGGCGAGAGCCAGACCAGTCCCACCCAGGCCACGGCCGAGCGCGGATCCCTCTTGTAGAGGACGGCGTGAACGGAAGTCCCGGCCGCCAGCGCGATGCTGAGCGCGACGACGAGGTGCGGCCAGAACGGCTCGAGGAACCGGAGCGCTTCGAGACCCACAGGTCCGAGTCTACCAGATGGCGTCCCCCGGGAAGCCGCAGGGCCGAAACCCCCCAGGGTCCCGCCCCTCGGAGGTACGGGCCCAAAATGTATCGTTGATGAGAACTTTGGGGCGGCGACCCTCTTTATGCTGTCCGCCCTTCCGCCTTCCTGCTAAGGTGGCCGCGCCATGGGCCGGGCCTACCTTGCAATCGGCGTCGTGACGCTCCTGTGGGCCGGGAACTTCACCGCCGGCAAGATCGGGATGGAGCAGCTCGACCCGTACTTCGTGGCGTCCATCCGCATCTTCGGGACGGCCGCCGTCTTCTATGCCCTCCTTCCCCGTGCCCAGCGACGGCTGGAGCGTTCCGACTGGAAGGCGATCCTGCCCCTCTCGGTCACCGGCATCGCCATGAACCACGTCTGCTTCGCCGCGGGAATCCAGCTCACGCTGCCCTCCCACTCGGCGGTGATCCACGCGCTCATCCCCGTCTGCGTCGGCGTCGTCGCGTGGATCGTGCTCAAGGAGAAGCTGGGAGTCCTCGGCCTCCTGGGCATGGGGCTCGCCGTCGCGGGGGCCCTTGTGGTGGTCCTCAGCGTCAGCCGCGAGGAGAAGGAGGCGACCCTCTGGGGCGACGTCCTGACCCTGGTCGGGATCGTGGCGTTCACCTTCTACACGGTCTACGGGCGCAAGGCCCTCGGACGCATGGGGAGCTTCCGCGCCGTCACCTTCGGGTTCGTCTTCGCTGTTCCGGTGATGATCCCGTGTCTCGTGGCCGGCCTCCTGCGGCAGGACTGGGCGAAGGTGACCTGGCAGGGCTGGACGGCGCTGGCGTACATGTTCGTCTTCGCCAACCTCGTCTGCTACCGGCTTCACATCTTCGCCCTGGAGCACCTGAGGGCCGGCCAGGTGGCGGCCTTCACCACGCTCCAGCCGGCCCTGGGGATCGGGATCGCCGTCCTGGCGGGGAAGGACCGCGTGACCGGGAGCTTGGTGGCCGGCGCGGCCCTCGCGCTCCTGGGGGTGGTCTTCGTCCAGTCGCGCCGCTAGCAGTTCGACCGCGCCGGTTCGTCGACCGGGGCCGACCCCGCGAAACAATGCGGGCCCGCCACGCGCCCGTCTCCGTCGTGATACAATCAGGATATGGACTGGAGCAAGGCCCTGACCCGGGCGGAATTCCTGGCCTCGAAGCACCGGGAGACCAAGGACCTCCTGCGCTTCGGGCGTGCCGTGCTGCGGTTCCAGCAGGAGATCTACCGGCGCGTGCGGTCGTCCATCCGCGCCGACGCGCGCCGGCCGGATACGAGTCTCCTGGCCGCCTTCCTCCCGGACTTTCTCCTGCTCGCCGAGAAGTACGGCCCCGGGACGCTCTCGGCCCAGGCCCAGAAGCTACGAGACCGCCAGGACTGGGAGGAGATCCTCCTGGACTGCTGGCGCCAGACGGAGGGGCCTCTCCAGCTGCTTCCCCGCTCGATCCTCCAGCCCTACGTGCAGTACCTCTCGGAGCGCTGGCACGTCGAGGTGGGCGTGCTGGAGGAAGGAAGCGGAAGCTGTCCTTTCTGCGGCCGCGCGCCGCTCCTCTCGATCCGGAACAGCTGCCGCATGCTGGTCTGCTCCCTCTGCGCGCACGAGTGGTCCTTCCCGGAGGGGAAGTGCCCCGGCTGCCACGAGGGGAAGCTCGTGCATCACCGGCGGCGGCGCTTCCCGAACCTGGACGTGGAGGCCTGTGAAGCGTGCGGGCATTACCTCAAGGGCGTGGACCTGCGGAAGGACGCCCAGGCCTTCCCCCTCGTGGACGAGCTGGCCTCCGTGGAGCTGGACGCCATGGCGCGCGACCACGGGTTCGTGAAATTCGAGCTGAACCTGGCCGGGCAGTGAAGGGGATTGAATCATTGACGATGGAACCATTGCGCCATTGAAGGATCGCCCCAGACCCCCGCGGGGGGGCGTGCGGCAACGAGGCCATCGTCAATGATGAAATCCTCAATTCACCGTGTTAGAATGAGGCGGTAAGGGCATCGTTTTATGCGTCGGTATTACCTGTCCGTCATCACCGGCGAGCGCCGCGGGCCTGCGGCTTCGCTCCTGCGAGGCCTGCTTTCCCTCGGCACCGTGGTCTACGCCGCCCTCCACGGGACGCGCCGCCTCCTCTACCGCATGGGCGTCTTCCGGTCGGTCCGCTTCCCCTGCCCCGTGGTCTCCGTGGGGAACATCACCGCGGGGGGCACGGGCAAGACCCCCTTTGTCGAGTTCCTCGCCCACTGGTTCGCCCGCAAGAACTTCCGCACCGCCATCCTGGCCCGCGGCTACGGGCGCTCCGACGGCCGCTCCGCCGACGACGAGGATCTCATCTCCGGCATGGAGCTGGAAAACGTGGTGCGGCTCGCCGGGGCGGACCGGGTCCCGCTGGGCCGCCGGGCGCTCGCCGACTACCGGGCGGATCTCCTCATCCTGGACGACGGATTCCAGCACTACCGCATCCAGAGGAGCCTGGACATCGTGACGGTCGACGCCACGAACCCGTTCGCCGGCGGTCGGCTCCTCCCGCGCGGGCTGCTCCGGGAGCGGCCGGACGCCCTCCGCCGGGCGGACCTGCTGGTCCTGACCCGTACCGACCAGGTGAGCCCCGCCGAGCTCGACGCCCTCCGCGAGCGCCTCGGCCCGGCGGTGGAGACGGTCCACAAGCCCGTGCATGTCCGCAGCCTGTGGAACCGCAAGAAGCACGGCCTGGACTGGCTTCGCGGGCGGGCCGTGTATGCTTTCTGCGGCGTGGGAAATCCCGAGGCGTTCCGCCGGACGCTCGAGGCGGTGGGTGCGCACGTGGTCAAGTTCCGCGCCTTCGCGGACCATCACCCTTACGTCCCCGGGGACCTCCGCCGCATGAACGCGGAGGCCCAGGAGTTCATGGCGGAGGCCATGCTGACCACCGAGAAGGACGCCGCGCGGCTCAATGCGGAGGGCTTCGAGCTCCCCCTCACGGCGCTCCGCATCGAGATCGAGATCACCCGGAACGAGGAACTCCTCGAGGAGCGGCTCCTGGGCGTGGTCCGGGACATCCCCCGCGCCACGGCCGCGCCCTTGCGCCGATGAGCGCCGATCGGCGGGACTTCCGCCTCCGCCAGCTTCCCCCCTTCCAGTTCGTCTCCTATCTCTTCCTCCGCTCCGTCCTCATGGTCATCGACATGTTCCCCTACTCGATGGCGCCGCGGATCGGCCGCTTTCTGGGGCGCACGCTCCGCCACCTCGACCGCAAGCACGTCCGCATCGCCGCCAAGAACCTCGAGAAGTCCCGCGGCGTGGTGCAGCCGGACGAGATTCCTGCGTTCATCGACCGGGTCTACGAGCACCTGGGCCTCGGCTTCGTGGAGATGCTCATGACCCCCCGCCTCATGCAGCGCCACGAGGTCTCGCGCTACGTGACGCTGGACGGGTTCGAGCCGGTGTCCCGCTTCCTCAAGGAGGGGCGCGGCGTGATCGTGGCGATCGGCCACCTGGGGAACTGGGAGCTGATCGGTCTGGCCGTGACGATGGCGGGCTATCCCCTGAACTCGCTGGCCCGGCCCATGGAGAACCCCTGGGTGGACCGGTATCTCAACCGCTTCCGAACTCAGACGGGGCAGCGGATCATCCCCAAGTACCACGCGCTCGGGTCGATGATCCGCGTCCTGCAGCGGGGCGAGATGCTGGTGATCCAGATCGACCAGGACGCGCGCCACGCCGGGGTTTATGTGGACTTCTTCGGCCGCCCGGCCGCCACGCACCGGAGCGCCGCCACTCTCGCCCTGAAGTACGGGAGCCCGGTCTTCGTGGCGGACGTCCACCGGGAGGGGGAGCGCCACCGGGTCATCCTCTCCGAGGCGATCCTGCCGGAGACCTTCAAGGGCCTCCCGGATCCGGTGCAGGCGCTCACGCAGGCCTACACGGCGAAGTTCGAGGAGTTCGTGAGGGCCCACCCGGAGCAGTGGTTCTGGGTCCATGACCGGTGGAAGACGGCGGAGCGCCAGGCGCGGAAGCCCGAAAGCGTAGGCCTCGGGCGATAGGCCTCAGGCAACAGGCGCCCGGCCCTCACCTTCAGGCATGGCCTATTGCCTTGCCTTGAGCCACTCGATCTGCTGCTCGGCCTTGGCGCGGGTGCTGCGCGAAGCCTGGCGGACCTTGAGGAGCAGTTCGCAGGCCTCGCGGGCGCGCTTCCAGCTCTGCGCGAGGGACGACTCGCGCGCGACCGCCCAGAGGGTCTCGCCCGCCAGCACGGCCGTCCGCTCGTCCCTGTCCACGCCCAGGTCCAGCGCGTCGCGGAGGTCGGCCAGGGCCTCCTCGTGGAGCCCGAGGCGGTTCTCCATGCGCGCGGCGTTGACGTAGGCCACGGGGCTCGAGGGGGAGGTCTTGCGCGCCCGGAGGAAGTATTCCAGGGCGCGGGCGGGCTCGTTCAGGTCAGCGTAGAGCTTGCCCAGGTCGTTGAAGGCCTCCCCGAAGTCGGACCAGGCGGCGATCGACTCCTCGTACTTCAGCTGGGCCTCGGTGAGCCGCTGCTGGGCGTGGAGGACCCGGGCGCGGTCGTAGAGGGTGCGGGCCTGCGCGACGTTCGGCCGCTGGGTCACGCGGACAGAGACGGACTCGCTCTCCGCGGCCGCCTCCTGGCCCTGTCGCGTGAGGGCGCGGACGCGCAGGCGCAGCTGCTGGGTCTCGCGGTTGGGCACCACCCAGAGGTAGGACCCGCTCGCCTCCAGGCCGCGCGTGATGGGGGTCCAGGGCTCCGTCCCGACCGCGTACTGGAGCTCGGCCGAGCGTTCCCGGAACTCGAGGCCGAGGGAACTCCAGCGGAGAGTGACCTGCTTCCCGCCCGTCCATTCCCCCGGGCCCCGCGGTTCGTTCCACGCCAGGCCGGCGGTGGTCTTGCCCGGCAGGATCGCGCCCTCGATCTCGGGGGCGGCAACCTCCCGGCCCTCGGGGTTCAGGGCCGTGAGGCGGAAGCGGATCTTCGCGGCAGCGGAGGAGGGGGGGAGGACCCAATGGTGCTCGCCCGTCGTCTCCAGGCCGGAGACCACGGCCTTCCAGGGCTG
>JAHFOZ010000355.1:2724-5623 GCA_023261405.1 Planctomycetota bacterium | reverse complement strand
GGGGCCCGATAGAAGTTCCCCGCGAACCTCTGGTGACGGGACCTCGGTGAAGGCGACATTAGGATCTCCCCCTCGATGAGCTCCGCGCGGACCCCCTCGGGGAGCATCCTGTAGTCCTCGGCGGTCTTCCGGGGTCTCGACTTCAGTTGAGCCACAAGTTGATTCTATTGGCCTCCGCCGGCGAAAGCAACTTGCGCGAAGGTCGCGCGTCCCGAGCCCCACGATCCGGCCCGGCCCTTTCCCGCCGGCCGGCGTCGATATGATAAAGTAAACGGTTTACTTTATCACAAGGCAGACGAGGGTGACGTCGTCGGAGAGGGGGGCGCCGGAGAGGAAGCCGTCGAGGCTCGCGGTCACGTGGGCGAGGACGTCGCGGGCCGGGGCGCCGGAGGGGGCGGACTCGAGGGCCTGGCGGAGGCGCTCGTCCCCGAAAGGGTCCGCCGTGCCGGCCTCCGTGACCCCGTCCGTGTAGAGGAGCAGGATGTCCCCGGCCGCGAGCTGCACCTCGCGCTCCTCGAGGCCGACGGCGAAGCGGCGCCCGTCATCCACGCCGAAGGGGAGGCCCGCGCCCTCGAGGACCTCGATGCCGCCGCCGGCCCGCCGCAGGAGCGCCGGGGTGTGCCCCGCGCGGACGTAGGCCATGCGACGCGTGGCCCGATCGATGAGCGCAAAGAAGCCCGTGACGAACGCCGCGCGGCGCAGTTCGTGGAAGAGGTCGGCGTTGGCGAGGATCATCATGTCCCGCGGCGCGCCCAGGGCCTGCGCGCGCACGCGGAAGGCCATCTTGGCCATCCCCATGATCACGGCCGTCTCGATGCCGTGGCCGCTCACGTCGCCCACGGCCACGCCGAAGCGGCCGTCGGCGAGCGGATAGAAATCGAGGAAATCGCCGCTCACGGACTGGAGAGGCCGGTAGATCACCGCGATGTCCGCCACGGCGTCGGGCGCGGGGTCAATGGGGATCATGTGGAGCTGCCGGCGCTTGGCCTCGCCCAGGCTCTGCTCGAGGTCCTGCATCGACTCCGCCTTCTCCTGGAGCGACTCCCTCTCGCGCGCGGACCTCTCCCGGCGTTCGGCGTCCGAGGCGCTCTTGCGGCGGTTGATCTCCAGGAGGAAGGAGTCCAGGATCGTCGCCGGGAGGGGCGCCCGGCGGCCGGCGCGCCACGCCGCGCAGCGCTCGAGGAGGTGGCGGCGCACCCCGCGGAGCATCGCCGGGGCGGGCTTGAGGACGCTCTCCACGCGGACATCGTCGACGTTCGAGCCGCAGATCGGGCAGAGCCACGCGGACTCGTGGTCGAGCCGCCGCCAGAGGGGATTCTCCCCGATGCGGGAGGCCGCGTCCGACAGCGCCGCCTGCTCCCGGAGGAGCGCATCCGGCACGCTTCTCCCCTCGAGCAGGGCCGCCTCGCAGCTCAGCACGGGCAGGCGGTCCGCCATCCCCGATTCTTCCAGCACCCCGACCACGAAGGCCGGCGGGTCCACCAGGACCACCTGCCGCTTGCGGCGCGCCGCGTCCCGGCCGGCACGGAGGAGTTCCTCCACGAAGTAGAGGTCGACCGCCTCGAGCTCGCGGAGGCAGAGCGCCGCGGACGCGCGGATCTCCTTGAGCGCCTGGGGGAGCCACTGGGCGAGTTCGGGGGTGCAGGTGCCCGCAAAGCGCAGGACGGACAGGGCGCCGCGGTCCTCCAGCGTCACGGTGGCCTCGCCGACGCCGTAGAGCACGCGGCCCGCCTCGGCTGCCTCCGTGTTCCCCCCCGACATGCGCCCTACTTCACCGGGGTGAACTTGATGTTGCGGTAGGCGACGGGGCCGTGGTCGCCCTGGAACATGATGGGGCCGGTGGCCGCCTCCTTGCCCGAGACGCCGCCGGGGGTGGGGCCCTTCATCTCCACGTTCTCCTGGACGACCTGGCCGTTGAGTTCGATCTTGACGAACTTCGCGGCGGCCGTCTTCTTGCCGTCGGCGTCGAACTTCGGCGCGCGGAAGTCGATCACGAACTTCTGCCATTCGCCGGGCGCCTTCGAGGCGTTCACCTTGGGCGGTGCCGCGCCGTAGAGCGCGCCGATGTCGCCCGTCGACATCTTCTCCTTGCCGAAGCTGTCGAGCACCTGGACCTCGTACTCGCCCATCACGTACACGCCGGAGTTGGAGCCCTTGGGGACCATCAGCTCCACCTCGATGACGGCGTCGCCGTGATGCACCTCGCTGTAGATGTCCACGCTCCCGACAGAGGAGTTCACGAGCTCGTTGCCGCCGTCCGCCACGGTCAGCTTCTTGTTGTCCGCGGGGTCGAGCGAAGCCTTCCCCACCTTCCACTTGCTCTTCTCCGACTGGCCCTTGAACTTCCAGCCCGTGAGATCCTTCCCGTTGAAAGGCTCCTGGACCTGGGGGACCGCCCACAGGGCGGCCACGAGGGCGCACAGCGCGGCTTTGGTCATCGCTCTTTCCTTTCAGGGATCCCCTATGGAACGACGCGGGCCCCGGCAGGGTTGTCCCTATTTCGCGACCTTGAGCAGGCGGAACTTCGTGAAGCGGGCCGTGCGATCGCCTTTCTCGGCCCCGCCGTAAGCCGCCAGCCCCACCCGCGCCTCGCCCTTCCCCGGCAGGTCGCACGAGTCGACCGTCCGCCACTCGTCGGCGTCGAACCCGCGGACCTGGCCCGTGATCTTCCCGCCCGAACACGAGAGCCTCAGGTGAGTCTCCTCTTCGTTGTGCGGCACGCGTTTGATCTCCACGGGGATCCCGCCCTGCTCCCGGGACAGGACCACGAAGACGTCGCCCTTCACCATCTCCCGCACGAGCTTCACGTAGTTCCCGTCGTCGACATACCAGTGCAAGCCCGCCTGCTCCGCGTTCTGCGCGGGCTTGCTCGCGACCTCGACCTCCGCCGCGACACCGG
>JAHFOZ010000355.1:0-2714 GCA_023261405.1 Planctomycetota bacterium | reverse complement strand
CCCGGCCGCCGGCGCAGGAGCAGGTTCTTCGCGGTGTCCGTCTTGTACCAGAGCGTCCCGGGCTGGACCTTGATCGAGAGCGCGCCCCCTTCGACCTTCCACGCCGCGGCGTCCTCGCGCACCCACTCCCAGCCCGCGCCGGGCTTCTCCGCGAACTTCTCCTCGAAGAGCACGCCGTCCTGGAAGGCCAGCGCAAGCCCGAACGCCGCCCCGATCCTCATGCCCCGCATCTTACACGCCGCGGAGGATCTCCGCCACCGGGAGGCGGAGCATGCGGCGCGTGGGGAACCAGGAGGCCGCGAGCCCCGCGACCGCGCAGATGACGAACGTGGCGCCGAACGTGACCCAGGGGACCGTGAAGACGACCGGCACCTCCATGAGCGCCGCCGCCTGCGCCACGAAGAGGTACGCCAGGAGGAAGCCCATCCCGCCGCCCATGACCCCGCTCGAGACCGTGAGCGTCACCGCCTCCGCGGCGAACATGCGGTAGAGGTGCGCCCGCCGCAGGCCCACCGCCTTGAGGACGCCCACCTCCCAGCGCCGCTCGATCACCGCCGTGGCCATCGACGCCACCAGGCCGAAGAGCGCGATGGTCACCGCGACCGCCAGCAGCATCGCGAAGAGCACCTGCGTCGCCCAGTAGAGCAGTTCCGCCTCGCGCTTCTCCTCGGCCACGCACTCCACCCCGAGGCGGTGCTTGAGCCCCAGCTGCTCCCGCACGCGCCCTGCCACGGCCGGCGCGTCGCCGGAGGTCTTGACCAGGCAGACCCCCTGGAACGCCTCCCGCGGCGCCGCTGCCGTCATCCGGGCGAACGACTTCTGCGACAGGAGCAGCCCCGAGCCCTGCGCGTTGCCCGCGCGCGCGCGGAAGTTGTCGAACCCTGGAAGTCCCGCGCATACGGCCTCGATCCGCACCCGCTCCTCGAGTTTCTCGGCCCCAAGGTGGAAGGAGAGGTGCAGGAGGTCGCCCTTGTGGACGTCGAGCGCCCGGGACATCGAGAGGCTGATGATCGTCGAGGCCGTCGGCCCCTCCTCCTCGAGCTTCCGGAACGCCGACGCGTCGCCCTCCTCGAACTGCGCCTGCCCCGAATAGAACGTCTCCGCCAGCGACGCCTCCACGCCCCACGGAACGATCCACAGGTGCTTCATCCCCACGAGGTCGCGCGCCACCACGTCGTACGCCACGCCCTCCTCCGAGCGCCCCCGCAGATGCAGGGCGCGCGCGCTGCCGGCCACCCCCTCAATCTTCCGGAGTTGCTCCCCCAGATCCGCGTCCTCCGGGTCTCCCATCGAGAGACGGAGATCCGCCCCCACGCGGCGCTCGAGGACCGACGACGAGGTTCGGCTGAAGAGCGCCACCAGGCTCGAGAGGAAAAGCACGAACGAGACCGAGAGGGCGAACATGAGGGACGTCGTCGAGTTGCGGCGGCGGTGGCGCGCCAGGTTCCGCCGGGCCAGCTCGGCCGCCGGCCCGAAGAGCCCGCCCGCGACGGAGATGACCGCGCCCTCGATCCACGGCGCCGCCGCGGCGGCCACCATCGTGAACCCGATGAGGATCACGACCAGCAGCCCCAGCGCCACGCCGCCGATGACGGCCGGGTCGCCGGACATCACGGCGGTCGGGAGGAGGAAGAAGACCACGCCCGAGATCGCCGAGAGCGACACGCCGGCCAGGAGGAGCGGGCGGCTCACGCCCCCTTCCTCGTCCGCCCCGCGCGGGACGATCTGACCCCGGCGCATCGGGTCGAGGGCGTCCACGATCCGCCAGCGGGTCGAGCGGGCCGCCGGGACGAGCGCGCTGGCCAGCGCCACGAGCGCCCCCGCCCCGAGGCAGAAGCGCACGGTCGCGCCCGAGAGCTCAAGCGACACGGCCCCCGCGCCCCCTCCCATGCCCATCCCCACGAGCGCGAGGATGGCCTTGGCGAAGAGGAGGCCGCCGAAGACGCCGGGCACCACCCCCAGGAGGCAGAGGACCGCCGACTCGAGCAGCACCATGCCGAACACGTGCCGGCGCTTCGCCCCGAGCGTCCGGAGGATCGCGTGCTCGCGGATCCGCTCCTCCACGCTCACGGAGACGAGCGAGTAGACCAGGAGCGCCGTGATCGCCAGGGCCACGAGCGCGAAGATCCCGAACACCGCGCGCAGCGGCCCGCTCACCTGCTCGAACGCCGTGATCGCCTCCGCCTTCGGGAGGGAGACCTGGTAGTCGATCCCGAGCCCCTCGGCCACCGCCTCGCCCGCGTCCTTGATCGCCAGCACGCTCTTCCGCAGGTCGCGCGCATCGTAGAACTCCTTCGGCTCCCGGAACGCGCCGGCCAGGACATGGGCCCCGCGGGGCTCCGCCAGCACCTGCCGGGCGGTGGCCAGATCCATCACCGCGAAATCGCGGAGATGCTGGGGGAAGACCAGCTGCCGCTCGATCACGGGGCCTCTCCCCACCGTCTCCGACCCTATCGTGATCGAGTCGCCCTGGATCGCCTTCGACAGCGACTGCGAGAGCGCGGCCTTGCCCGGCGCGAGGTCGGGCCAGGGAGTGAATCCGTCGATGCCCAGCTCGCGCTCGCGCGCCGGGTCTATCCCCACGACGAGCGCGAAGCGCATCCCCTCCCCGGCCTCCACGGGCGCCACGCCCATGAGCCGCGGGCTCACGCCCTTGAGGAAGGCACTCTTCGCCAGAACCGGAAGCACCTCCTCCTCGCGGAAGGACTCGGGGC
>JAHFOZ010000354.1 GCA_023261405.1 Planctomycetota bacterium | reverse complement strand
GAACGCCCACTTCTCCGTGACATCCAGCGCCAGCTGGATGGTGTACGCGTCCGTGATCCCCCGGACGAACGTGTGCATCATCGACGCCGAGACTCCCCCCGCCGGCTGGACCGACAGGAGCAATTCCCTCACCTCCTCGCGGGGAGTCTCGGGATTATACTCACCCCCCCCGGAAACCTTGAAGAAATTACGGGGATGGAAGGAGATCCCGTAATGGAGGTTCGAACCGTGCCGATCGGGGTAGAGGCCGGTGTCCGGGTCCGGATTGAGCGTGATCCAGTTGAAGGGGTACTGGTTGTTCGTGACGCGCGGACCCGTCGTGTCTCGCAGCGGATCCGGGTAGACCTCCGCCCCAACCCATCCGTCGATGAATTCGAAAGGCTTCCCGTCCTGGCCCCGGGTGAGGAACCGCCAGCGCCATTCAAACGCGACCTCGTCAAATTCGTCGAGCTGGTCCACCTCCTCGAACGGATAGAGCTCCGCGGCATGCACGTCCGTATGGAGCACGCGGGCGTAGCGGGCCTCGAATTCGGAGACGCCCCGCAGCCCGCGGAGGCCCGTCAGGTCCCACGTCATGCCTGGCCAGGTGCCATGGATCTGCGTCACGGCCCTGCCCCCCGCCGTCCACATCGAGCGGGCCTCGGTCGCGAGATCGAGGTCGTGCTCGTAGGCCGTCAGCCGGTACTGACCGAAGGGCGAGACCTGAAGATAGCGCAGGTCCACCGGGAGGGCGGCTTCGGTCAGCGAGTCCAGGCGCCAGCTGGAGAAGGACTCGACATGAAGACCCTCGTCGTGGCGGCGGCGGATGCGCCCGGCATCGAAGCGCTCCGTCACGAGGAGGTCCCCGATCGGGGACTCCGCCACCGGTTCCTGGAGCAGCAGGAAGTCCAGTTTCGGAAGGTATTCGTTCTGGGTCTGGAAGTCGTTCAGGCGGTGACGCTCCAGGAGGAAACCTCCCATCGAACCATCGACCCAGCGGACATAGGCGGCCGTCTCCTGCTCCTTCCCCTCCTTGAACTCCTTCTCGAAGAACTCCTCGATGAGGTCCCGGTCGGAGACGTAGGAGGCCTCGATCTCGTACCTCCAGTGCGGATCGACGTCGTGCCGATGGAAGAGGCGCGCGCGGCCGCGCTCCTCGCGCTCGAGGGGCGCGAACTTCGCCTCGAAGGGCACGTCGGTGTCCCGTCCGAGATCGTGAAGGTAGTAGGTATCGATGACCCCCTGGTATCCCTCCCATTCGTAGATGAAGTCCAGGCCGCCGGCGCCGCCGCGCTTCTCCCGCCAGTCGAGTTCCCACTGGATGTCGGCCCAGGTGCGGGGATCATGCCCCTCCACGTCTCTCTTGAGATGCACCCCCCAGTCCGAGTAGACGTAGGGCCCGAAGCGCGTGGAGCGCCCGCCGGCCACGCTCCGCAGGGGGAATTCCCTGACCCATTCGCCCAGCGTAAGGCTCGGGAGGAAGAAGAAGGGGATCCCGATCACCTCGGGCGTCACACCCTCAGCCTTGACCTTCCACCCGCCGAAAGGCCAGGGGTCTGGCTCCCCCGGCTTTCGAGGCCGGGGCTCCTCCCCGATGAGCGTAGCGCGACCCACGCCGAAGTGGAAGTGGGGGACGCCGTAGGAGCAGGTGGACATGCGGACGTCGTCCATCTCCAGCCGGCCCAGGGTCAGCCGGGCCTCGGAGGCCGTCACATTGAACCCCTGCTGGACGTCCTTCCCGGTGCCGCGGGCGCGCAGATCCACGATGATCGCTCGGTCCTTCGCGAGGTTGAAATACAGGCGCTCGGCGCGCAGCTTCCGGTCCCCCTGCTTGAAGGTGACATTACCCTCGGCGTAGACCTCCTCGACCGCCTCCCCCCGATACCACGCCATGATGCGGGCCGCCGTCATCTCCTGGTCGCCGCGCTTCAGCCGGACCTCTCCGGTGAAGAGCATCGTCTTGGTCTCGCCGTCTTCACGAAGGAGGGCATTGTCCCCATGGATGTCGGTGCGAAGGACCTCCTCCTGCGCTTTCTTCCGGTCCTGCGCGAGGGCCGGGAGTGCCAGGAGCAGCGCCGCCAGGACCGCCTTCAGCGCATGTCGGCCCAATTCGCTCCTCTCGATACGTCCACTTTGAGCGGCACGTCCAGCGGATGCACCCCTTCCATCTCCTCGCGGACCGCCCTTTCCGCCGCGTCGGCCTCGCCCTCCGGCGCCTCGAGCACGAGCTCGTCGTGGACCTGGAGGATGACCAGCGTCTTCGTTCTCCGAAGTCGCGCCGAGACGCGGATCATCGCCATCTTCATGAGGTCGGCCGCGCTCCCCTGGATCGGGGCGTTCACCGCCACGCGCTCCGCCGCCCCGGAAAGGATGCGGTTCGCCGATTTCAGGTCGGGCACGTAGCGACGGCGCCCGAACATGGTGGAGACGAACCCGTTCTTCCTGCCGGAGGCGATCGTCCCGTCCAGCCACGCCTTGACACCGGGGTACCGGGAGAAATAGAGGTCGATGAAGTCCTGGGCCGTCTTCTGGGGGATGCCGAGGCGCTGGGACAGGCCGAACGCGCTCATCCCGTAGACGATACCAAAGTTGATCGCCTTGGCGCGGCGCCGGCGCTCGTCGTCCGCGCCGCCGAAGATCTCCTCCGCCGTGGCGGCATGGATGTCCCGCCCCTCCCGGAACGCCTGGAGGAGCCGCGCGTCGCCCGAGACGTGCGCCAGGATCCGGAGCTCGATCTGGGAGTAGTCCGCCCCCACGAGGACGCGCCCCCCCTCCGGGACGAACGCCTTGCGGATGAGGCGTCCCTCGGGGCTGCGCACCGGGATGTTCTGGAGGTTCGGGTCGCTCGAGGAGAGCCGCCCCGTGGCCGCCACGGCCTGGTTGTAAGACGTGTGGATGCGGCCGGTGGAGGGATTCACCAGTTCGGGAAGCGCATCGATGTAGGTGTTCTTGAGTTTGGTCAGCGTCCGGTATTCCAGGATCTTCGCCGGCAGCTCGTGCTCCGGCGCGAGCTTCTCGAGCACGCTCACGTCCGTGGAGTAGCCCGTCTTCGTCTTCTTCCCCGGATTGAGCTTGAGCTTCTCGAACAGGATGCGCTGGAGCTGCTTCGGGGAGTCGGGGTTGAACTCCTCGCCCGCCAGGCGGTGGACGTCCTTGAGCAGGCCGTGGGTCTTCTTGTCGAAGTCCAGCCCCAGAGAGCGGAGGTAGCCGGCGTCCACGCGGACCCCGTTGCGCTCCAGTTCCACGAGCACCGCGATGAGGGGAAGCTCGATCTTATCGAGGACCTCTCCCAGGCCGTCTCCCCGCACCTTCCGCTCCAGGAGCGGGGTGAGCCGCAGGGCGACGTCCGCGTCCTCGCACGAGTAATCCCGCGCCTGCTCCACCGGGACGAAGTCGAAGGTGACCTGGCTCTTGCCCTTCCCCGTCACGTCCTCGAAGAGGATCATGTCGTGCCCGAGGTGCCGCTTTGCGAGGGTGGCGAGATTGAAGGGGCCGCCGTCGGGGTCGCCCAGGTACGCCCCCACCATCGTATCGAACGCAATCGGCGCGAGCGCCACGCCGTGCCGCGCGAGGACGAGGGCGTCGTACTTCGCATTCTGTCCGACCTTGCGGACCCGCGGAGACTCCAGGAGGGGGCGCAGGAGCCGGAGGGTTTCCTCCAGGGGAAGCTGGGCCGGCGCCCCGAGGTACGAGTGGCCCACGGCGAGGTAGGCCGCCTCTCCCGGGCGAGCGCAGAGGGAGACCCCGACGAGGCGCGCGAGCATGGGGTGGGCGGACGTCGTCTCGAGGTCCACGGCCAGCACGTCGGCATTCTCCAGGTCCGCGACGAGGGCGCGAAGCTCGTCCAGCCCAAGCACCAGACGGTACTTCTCGAACGAGAGCGCCTGCTTCCGCGGCGCGTCCGCATCCATCTCCTGGAGAAGCCGGGTGAATTCCAGCTCCGTGAACAGCGCCGCGAGCTTCGTGCGGTCGGGCTCGCGCCGGGCGAATCGGGCGGGGTCGAAGGCCACATCCACGTCCAGCCGGATCGTCGCCAGCGTCTTCGAGAGGAGGCCGTCGGCACGGCCGGCCTCAAGGGCCGCGCGGAACCGGGGCTTCACCTGGCTCACGTTTCCCAGGATCTCCTCGAGGGGACCGTGCTCTCGGATGAGCTCGGCGGCGAACTTGGGACCGATCCCGCGGACACCCGGGATGTTGTCGCTGGCGTCGCCGGTCAGGGCCAGGAGATCCGTGATGCGGTCCGGCGGCACGCCGAACTTGTCGATCACCTGGTCGATGCCGATCATCCGTTCTTTCATGTCGTCGTAGAGCACGATGCCGGGGCGCTCGTCCGTGACTTGCCTCGAGACGAGCTGCATGAAGTCCTTGTCGCCGGTGACGATGACGACGTCCCAGCCGGCCCCCTCCGCCTGCCTCGCGAGCGTGCCGATGACGTCGTCCGCCTCGACCCCCCGGACCTCCAGGCTGGCGACGCTGAAGGCGCCCGGGATGGCCTTGACCCAGGGGAGCTGGCGCGCGAGATCCTCGGGCATGGCCTCGCGGGTCGCCTTGTAGTTCTTGTACAGATCATCCCGGAAGGTGGGGCCGGGGGCGTCGAACACCACGGCCACCGCCTCGGGGGCATGCCCCTCGAGCACCTTGCGGAGCATGTTCGTGAACCCGAACGCGGCGTTCGTGGGAAGTCCTTTGGAGTTGACGAGCCCCCGCACCGCGAAGAAGGCCCGGTAGAAATAGGACGACCCGTCGATGATGAAGAATCGGGACGCCATGAGAAGGCCCCGATCCTACCAGAAACGGCCACGCCCGAACAGGATTCGCCTCGAACTTTGCGATTGAACTCCCTCTCTGCTTTCCCCTATAATCCGACGCTCTAGCCGTTCGCGCTCTGCCGTGTAAAGTGTGCCCAAAGCTGTCGGGGGGACATTCTGTCCACGACTCGAGGGTGCACCGCTCTTTTTGAAGCTGTGGGTGGGTGGGGTATGGTGCCGTCGGGCCAATTCTAATTCCAATCCCGGAGGGGTCATGGACCCAAAAGTCATTCTCGAGACGGTGCTGAACAGGGAAGAGATCACGGCGATCGAAGCGCTCATGCTGATGCGGGACGAGCGGGACCTCCACCGAGAGTTGTTCCGGGTCGCCGACACGCTCAACCAGCGGATCAACAGGAACGTCGTCACGTACCTGCGGAACAGGACGGTCCACTACACCAACGTCTGCCGCGCGGAGTGTTCGTTCTGCTCCTTCTGGCGACGCAAGGGACAGAAGTCCGCCTTCGTCCTCACCCCCGCGGAGATCGTGCGACAGGTCCGCGAGGCCGGCTCCGTGAAGCAGGTCACCCTGTCCGGGGGGCTCAACCCGGACCTCAACCTGGCCTACCTGGTCGAGGCGGTCCGCGCCGTGCGGGACGCCTTCCCCGCCGTGCACATCCACGGCTTCTCGCCCTCGGAGGTGCACTTCGCGGCCAAGCGCGGGCGCACGACGCCGAACGACGTGCTCAAGCGGCTCAAAGAGGCGGGCCTGGACTCCCTCTCCGGGGACTCCGCCGACATCCTCAACGACAAGGTCCGCAAGAAGATCTGCTCCGACAAGCTCCGCACCGGCGACTGGGTTGAAATCGTGAAGACGGCCCACCGCCTGGGGATCACCAGCACCGCGACGATCCTCTTCGGGC
>JAHFOZ010000007.1:19275-25446 GCA_023261405.1 Planctomycetota bacterium | reverse complement strand
TCGAGGTTCGTAGCCTCGCGTGCGTCTGCTACACCACGGGGGCAAGGAATTGAATCATTGACGATTGAGTCATTGCACCATTGCACCGTCCCCCCATCCCCCCGGGGGGGCCAGCCCTCTCGGTCGGCCGAGGTTTCGAGATTGGTCGGGGATGCCGGACTTGCACCGGCCTCCTCCTGTTCCCGAGACAGGCGGGACGCTCTCTTCCCTTATCCCCGCTAATGCGGCTGAGAGGATTCGAACCTCCATGCTTTCGCGCCTGGCCCTCAACCAGGTGTGTCTGCCCAATTCCACCACAGCCGCGAATGCTGGCTTGCCATCCGCAGCTCGAAACAACCTCTAACGTTTCGTGCGATGGAGGGTCCCCGGCCGTGGTACTGCCCCACGGACTCCTCGGTGTGGGCGAGGCGGTTTCCTATTAGCCTGGCCGGGGGTAGCGGGACTCCGAGTTGCACGGAGCTTGCGTGCTTATGAGGCACGCGAGGCGCCTGCGCCTTCCCTCCCGCAGAATGTTTCGACCCACCGGAAGTGCTCCGACAGGACCCGCTTTGTTTGGAGCCCGCACTGAGCGGGCGATGTCGCCGAGCGCAGCGAGGATATCGTCAGGTCTCCCGCGGTTCGACTCGCCGAGAACCCCTCGCTCCGGTCGGGGCCCCGCTCGCTCACCGCACTTCACTCTCCGCCTCAGGACCCGCTTTGCCCTGTGCTTGAGCTGAGCGACGAGCCCTTTGCGAGTGAAGCGAGCAAAGGCGGGGGTGTCGAAGTGGATCCGGTGGGATTCGAACCCACAAACTCCGCGTTCTGAGCGCGGCGCGTCTACCGTTGCGCCACGGATCCGTGGGCTGCCTGGCACCGGGCGAGGCCGGCGAAGCCGGCCGAGTCGAAGTGGTCCCGGGAGGAGTCGCACCTCCATGGCCCGCGAGGGCCCGCCGCTCTTGAGGCGGCCGCGTCTGCTGTTCCGCCACGGGACCGCGAGAAAATTTCCGCAGGCCGGAGAGGTCCCGAGACGGCCCTCCTTCCGGACCGCCGTGGACTTGCAGCCTGCTGGAAAGTCTGGTGCCCCCGTCAGGCATCGCACCTGCTTCCCCGGCTTAAGAGGCCGGCGCTCATCTGCTAAAGCATTCGGGGGCTGGGTGCCCCCGGCAGGTATCGCGCCTGCTTCGGCGGCTTAAAAGGCCGCTGCTCATCTGCTAAAGCGTTCGGGGGCGGCCGAGTCGAAGTGCTCCCAGGGGGAATCGAACCCCACATTTCCTGATTGAGAGTCAGACGGCCTGCCTTTAGCCGATGGGAGCGTGGCACCCTCGGCGGGAGTTGAACCCGCATCCCCGGGTTGAAGGCCCGGGATCCTGAGCCGTTAGACGACAAGGGCGCGAATACGAATGTCTGGACGGGGCCGGAGGGCGCCGATCTAATGGCGATGGCCCATGAACGCCCCCGCCCAATCCGGGATCAAGGACCCGCCCGCGTCGTTCTGGGGCATCCTCAGGTCCATCGGTCCCGGGCTCATCCTCACGGCCAACATCGTCGGGACGGGGGAGCTCATCGTCACGACCCGCCTCGGGGCGCAGGTTGGGTTCCTCCTCCTCTGGTTCATCCTCTTCAGCTGCTGCATCAAGGTCTTCGTGCAGGTGGAACTCGGCCGCTTCGCCATCGTCGAGGGTGTCGGAAGCCTCGTCGCGCTCGACCGCCTCCCGGGCCCCCGCGCGCGGATCTCCTGGGCCGTCTGGCTGTGGATCATCATGTATCTCGGCACGATCTGCCAGATGGCCGGAATGGTCGGCGGTATCGCGGAGATCTTCGTCCAGAAAAGCCAGTCCTATACCGGTCATCTCCTCTGGGCCGCGGCGACGGCCGGCGTCTGCGCCCTGCTCCTGGCGGTCGGCCGTTACGGCATCGTGGAAAGCCTCTCCACCGTCATGGTCGCCTTGTTCACGATCTCGAACCTGGTTGCGGTGGCGCTTCTCCAGACGACGGAGTGGAGGATGACGGGCGCCGACGTCGCGGAAGGATTCCGCTTCGCCGTCCCGAAGGACCTCGTCACCGCCTTTGCGGCCTTCGGCATCACGGGAGTCGGGGCCGCGGAACTCGTCTTCTATCCGCTGTGGTGCCTCGAGAAGGGATATGCCCGGGCGGTGGGCCCCAGGGACGACTCGCCCCAGTGGGAGGGGCGCGCCCGCGGCTGGATGCGGGTCATGCGCACGGACGCGTGGCTCTCCATGGTCGTCTACACGGTCGCGACCGTCAGCTTCTACATCCTCGGCGCCGCCATCCTCCACCGCCAGGGAAAGACCGTGGAGGACGCGACCGCGATCGCGACCCTCGCCGACATGTACGTCAAGACCTTCGGGAGCTGGGGCCTGTGGATCTTCAACGTCGGGGCCTTCATGGTGCTTTTCTCGACCTTCTTCGTATCTACAGCCTCGAATTCCCGGCTGTTCGCCGACGTCTCCTCGATGCTGGGCGTCTTCTCGTTCCGCACCCCCGAAGACCGCTTGCGCGTGGTCCGATGGGGCGTCATCCTCATCCCCGTCGCCACCCTCTTCCTCTACCTGGCGAGCAAGGGCATCGTCACGCTTATCCTGATCGGCGCGACCGGCCAGGCCCTCATGCTCCCCATCCTGGGCTTCGCGGCGATCTACTTCCACCGGAAGCGGATCCCCCCCGCCCTCCGCGCCAGGTCCGCCTGGACGGCGCTCCTGTTCCTTTCCTTCCTGGCGATGGCGGCCCTGGGAGTCTTCCAGGCCGGCGACAAGACCGGCCTCTGGAGGGCCTTCGGATGGGTGCGGTAGCTCCGGTCACGATCCTCGACCTCTCCGTCCGCGACATCCGCTTTCCCACGTCGCGCACGATGGACGGCTCCGACGCCGTCAACGTCGACCCGGACTATTCCGCCGCCTACGTCGTCCTCAAGACCGGCGGCGCGCTCGAGGGCCACGGGCTGACGTTCACCATCGGCCGCGGCACGGAGGTCGTGGTGGCGGCCGTGAAGGCGCTGCGGCATCTCGTGGTCGGACGGACGCTGAAGTCGATCAGGACCGACATGGCCGGCTTCTGGCGGACGCTCACGGGCGACAGCCAGCTCCGCTGGCTCGGTCCCGAGAAGGGCGTCATCCACCTCGCGACGGCCGCGGTGATGAACGCAGTCTGGGATCTGTGGGGGAAGGCCGAGGGCAAACCGGTCTGGAAGCTGATCGCGGACATGACCCCGGAGGAGGTCGTCTCGCTCGTCGATTTCCGCCACATCACGGACGCGCTGACGCGCGAGGAGGCGCTCGCGATCCTCCGCCGGAACGCGCCCACGAAGGACGTCCGGGAGGCCGAGATGCGGCGCGACGGGTTCCCCGCCTACACCACCTCGGCGGGCTGGCTGGGGTATTCCGACGAGAAGATCCGCCGCCTCTGCCGCGAAGCGCTGGCGGCCGGATGGACCCACTTCAAGCTCAAGGTCGGCGCGGACCTCCGGGACGACATCCGAAGGCTCTCGATCGTCCGCGAGGAGATCGGTCCGAACCGGAAGCTCATGGTGGACGCCAACCAGAAGTGGGACGTGGGCGAGGCCATCGCCTGGATGAAGGAGCTGGCGCGGTTCAACCCCTGGTGGATCGAGGAGCCCACGAGCCCCGACGACATCCTCGGCCACGCCGCGATCGCGCGGGCCATCGCCCCGATCGGCGTGGCCACGGGCGAGCACGCCCAGAACCGCGTGATCTTCAAGCAACTGCTGCAGGCCGGCGCGATTCGGTTCTGCCAGATCGACGGCGCCCGCCTGGGGGGCGTGAACGAGATCCTGGCCGTGATGCTCATGGCCGCCAAGTTCGGGGTGCCCGTGTGCCCGCACGCAGGGGGCGTGGGGCTATGCGAGATCGTCCAGCACCTGTCCCTGGTCGATTACATCTGCATCTCGGGATCGCTCGAGAACCGTATCCTCGAGTACGTGGACCACCTGCACGAGCACTTCGTCGACCCGGTGCTCATCCGGAACGGCCGCTACCTGCCGCCTTCGACGCCCGGCTACAGCATCGAGATGCGGCCGGAGTCCCTCGACGCCCACGAGTTCCCGACCGGACAGGTGTGGAGCGGGGCGTAGAGAAGCGTGCGGGGGTCGCATGGCCTGCCATGAGCCCGCACATCCCCCGAAGGCGCGAGTCGAATGGCTGCGGGGGTGGGATTCGAACCCACACTGTGACGGATTAACAATCCGTTGGGCTACCGCTTACCCGACCCCGCACTGGAGCCGACGGCGGGAATCGCACCCGCATCGCCGACTTACGAGGTCGGCAGTCTGCTGTTGACCTACGCCGGCTGGAGGGCCGTGTCGGAATTGCACCGACTCGTCGCCGCTTTGCAGACGGCCGCGTTCCTCGTTTCGCCAACGGCCCGGGTCCCCCGAATCGAAGTGGAGGAGAGGACAGGAGTCGAACCTGCATGCCCCGGAGGGCGCCACGTTAGCACCGTGGCGGCTTACCGTTCGCCGCACCTCTCCTGGAGGAAGGTGGGAGAGTCGAACTCCCAAAGCAGCTTTCGCCGCCTGTCCCGTTTCGAGCGGGGTGGGCCTGCCGCGTGCCCAAACCTTCCAGGAGTCGAAATGGGCGCGGCAGGATTCGAACCTGCATGGCCTCGACGGCCGGGTGGTTTACAGCCACTTGGGCCCTTTGTCCCAGACCTGCCCAGCGCGCCCGTGGTGGACCGTGCGGGAACCGCCCCCGCCTTCGCCTCGTTGCGAGCGAGGTGAGACACTATTGCCTCCCACGGCCCGTGATGCTCAGGGGGTGCAGCCCCAGGGAATCGGACCCGGTCCTGCCGGTTTTCAGCCGACCGTGCGACCGGTACACCAGGGCTGCGTTTGTCGGAGTGGCCCGCTGCGGGTGGTCCGCGAGGACGGGCCGGGATGGTTTGCCATGAGCAAGGCCCGCGAAGCGGACCCAGTCGAATGGTTGCCCCACAGGGATTCGAACCCCGATTTCCGGATTCAGAGACCGGCGTCCTACCGGATTAGACGACAGGGCAGTGGCGGTGCCAAGGGGTGCCGCCCCCCTACCTCCTGCTCGACAGGCAGGCGTGCAGTGCTGCTACACCATGGCACCGGATGGCGGGACGCCGGGGTGCCGCTCCCCGCTGAAAGGCTTTGGAGACCTCTCCGGTCGCTGGACCGCGACCCGCGTGGACCGGGCGGCGGGAGTCGGACCCGCTCTTCAATCTTGGGAAGATCGCGTGCTGCCGTCACACCCCGCCCGGGTGGAGCGCCCTGCGGGATTCGCACCCGCATCTCCGGTGTGGAAGACCGGCGCTCTGCTCTTGAGCTAAGAACGCCTGCGCCGCGGATCGGGGCCCCCCGGCTTCCCGCCGGAGGGCCCCGCCGCTTGAATTCCCTTCTGGCCCGATTGTCATAAAGCTTCCCGGCCCGTCGTTGCGGCCGAGGCCCGCCCCCGGGTCATCCCGATGGCGGCGGGCTGGGCGCCGAAAAACAAAAAAACCCCGCGCTCTTTCGAGGCGGGGTTGACGGTTCCGTTGGAAGACTGGTTCAGCGCGTCACCCCGCTCTCGGTCCGCAACTCCGCGGCAAGCCGATCCAGGTACGAGTTGCTCCGTCCCTGGACTGGGGCCGCGAATCGCGGGCAGGAGGGCATAGACCCCTGGCGCCGCCAGGGTTCCTTGCCTTCCGTGATCTTTCGGGATGAGCTTCGCTGGATCATCTCACTTACCTTCTCCACCCGCTCTAACCGGCGACGGCAGGGAAGGTTCGCCGGGAAATACCGTTCCTCCCTGTTTTCCGCCTTGCGGACGCGGCCGGAAGCTCGCGAGAAACGCCAGGAGCACGACCGCGCAGGCCACCGTGGGCACGAGCCACAGTCCGTGCCAGTCCAGGGCCCCCCCCTGGGCCTTGGCCTTGAAATGACCGAGCACCGCGCTGGCGGCGAAGAGCCCCAGGAACGGCCCCATGCCGTCGATCGTCAGGCTCAGGAGCGTCTGGGCGCTCGCTCGCACGTCCCGATCGGACAGGCGGTCCACGTAGATCGTGGCCGCGATGCGCGAGAAGGCGAACCCGGGACCGTGCAGCGCCAGCGATGCGATGACCAGCCACACCGGGGTCCCCAGCGCGAACACGCCGTAGCGCAACCCCCACAGGGCGATCCCCAGCGCGATCGTCCCCTTCGCCCCCAGCCGCCGGTAG
>JAHFOZ010000007.1:0-19265 GCA_023261405.1 Planctomycetota bacterium | reverse complement strand
CGCCGCCTGTCCGAGGCTCATCACCGCGGCCATGTTCTCCTCCCGGATGCCCAGCGTGGGAAGGTACATGGGCGCCCAGGGGAAGAAGAAGACCGTCGAGGCCTGGAAGAGGAACAAGGACGCGATGAAGATGGCATACGCCGGGTCCTTGAGCATGGCGAGCGCCTTCCCCGTGGCGCTCCGGGCGCCGGCCGTGCGGTCGGGCGGCGTGTGCGGCAGCCAAAGGCTGCAGACTGCGTTCAGAAGCGCCAGGATCGCCGCCAGGAGGAGGCAATCGCGCAAGTGCCCCGGCCCACGCAGGTTGAGCCACGCGCTCAACGACAGCGCCCCGAAGATCCACCCCATCGTCCCCCACACGCGGACGCCCGGGAACTGCCGCGCGGGATCCTTGAGATGGTGGAAGGAGAGCGAAGCCCCGAGCGGGAAGGTAGGGATGATGAAGACCGCCGCGCTGAGGAGGAGGGCGTAGAGTTCGACGAATTCGCGGCGCGTCCAGGCCACGAGCAGGAGGACGCCCGCGACCGCGCTGATGGCCGCAAGGAGCTTCTCCGTGGCCAGCCAGCGGTCGGCGATCTGCCCGGCCAGGAGCGCGGAGAGGATGTTCGCCAGCGAACCGGTGCCGCAGGCCAGCATGATCTGAAGGGGCGAGTATCCCAGGCTGTCGAGATACCTCGCGAGGATGGGGGCCCACGCGCCGAAGATGGCGCCGCTCACGAACATATGCGCCGAGAGGCGCGTGCGGAGCCACGGAAGTTCGGGACCCGTCCCGGGGAGGCCGGTCATCGCGGAGATTCTATCCGCGCGAGGCGGGACGGCCCAGCGATTACCGGCCGTCCCCCGTGGCCACGAGGGCCTTGGTGGCGCGCTTCAGGAAGAGGATGGCGAAACAGGTGTTCCAGACGGTGTCCGAATCGCCCTTCCACGAGCCGTCGGCCTGCTGGATCGCCAGGAGGTGTTTCGCGCCCTCCGCGTACCAGTCATGGTCGCCGAACTTGTCGATGTCGTAGAGGATCCCGGCGCGCTCGATGGCGTAGAGGCCGTAGTAGTACCAGTCCTTCGGGTCGGGCCGTCCCTTGTTCTCGGTGACGGAGAAATTCGACGCGACCCAGTTGACGCCCGACTTGATCGTACCGCTCTTCTTCCAGTCCTTGCCGCTGATGTAGTCGTAGATGCACAGGCTGCCCACGGCGCCGGCGGTCATGGACATGTAGGCCCCGCGCCCGTCCTTGTCGCCGCCCTCGGTCTTGTAATTCCAGCCGCGCACGCCGCCGTACCCGCTCTCCTTCACGCCCGCATGCTGGGATTCCATCCACCACTTCACAGCCAGGAGGATCACGTCCTCGGGGAAGCGGATGCCCGCGTCGTGGCAGGCGCGGATGCCGAGCGCCGCATACTGGGTGTTCGAGTTGTCGCCCGCGGCGGGCCCGTCCTTCATCTTCTTGACCGGGAGCTTCTTCACGATCCTGGGCTTTTCCTTCTTCTCCGGGGTGCCGAAGTCGCGGACCCCGCCCTTGGCCGGCGACCCGGTCGCGGTGTCCTTCTTGATCTCGCCCGTGGGGACATCTTTCACGAACTCGGTGGGGTCCCCGTACGACCACTGGCCGTTCTTGCACTGGTTGTCCACGAGGAACTGGGCGCACTGCCAGAGGCGCCCCTGGTACTTCGCGCGATCGAGCTCTTCGAGGCACATCGCCTGGAGGGCGACCTTGTAGGTCTGCTCCAGCGGGTCCTGGAGGACGCGGTCGAGCATGGCCTTGTACCGCGCGTCGCCGGGCGACACGCCCGCGTGGATGAAGGTCCAGAGGATGAATTCGTCCGAGTGCTTGGCCCCCGAGTGGGCGTGGCCGGGAGAGCCCTTGCCGCGCAGGAACTCGACGCCTTTCTTGATAGCCTGGTCGACTTTGGCATCATCCACCCCCGGATGGAAGCCGCCCGCCTTCTTGACCTCCTGGGCGGAAAGGGCGCAGGGGAGCAGCACGGAAAGCGCGACCACGAGTCTCATGGTTTTCCTCACCCCCATATCCGATGTGATGCTATCCGCCCCCCGGCGCCGAATCCAGTTTCTTGAACCCCGGGACGGAGGTGGAGAGGCGGGAAATCCGGTCCCCGGACGGCCTTGCGCCGCACCGCGTGTTCCCCCTGCCCCTGCACCCCCAGGGCCCGCCCTACTTCGTCTTGCCGCTCTCGGTGATCACCAGCGCGCGGGTGGCCCGCCGGAGAAAGAGGATGGCGAAGCAGGTGTCGTGGGTGTTCCGGTCCGCCTCATCCTTGTCGCCGTCCTTGTGCTTGCCCCAGGAGCCGTCGGGCTTCTGGGCCTTCAGGAGGACGGCCGCGCCCTTGGGGTACCACTCGTGGTCGCCAAACTTCTCGGTGCCGTAAAGGATGCCCGTGCGCTCCAGGCCGTACATGTAGTAGTAATTCGTGTTCGCGGCGAAATTATCCGCGAGCCACGTCATGCCGTTCTTGACGAACGTATCCCGCTTCCACTCCCTCCCGAGCATGTAGTCATAGATGACCAGGCAGCTCGTGCCCCCCGCCGTCATGGCGAGGTAGGGCTTCTTGTCGGGCTGCGCGGCGGGGTCCTTGTAGTTCCAGCCCCGCCCGGCGTAGACGCCCTCCTTCGGGTCGGCCGGGTGCTGGCTCTCGCGCCACCACTTGACGGCGAGGACCACCACGGGCTCGGGGATCATGATGCCCGAGTCGTAGCAGGCGCGCAGGCCGAGCGCCGCGTACTGGGTGTTCGAGTTGTCGCCCGCGGCGGGCCCCTCCTTGAGCTTCTTGACGAGGATCTCCTGCACCACCTTGGGCTTCTTCCGCTCGGCGGCCGGGGCAGGGCCGAAGTCCCGCACGCCTTCCTTGGGAGTCTCGGTGGCGACGGGCTTGGCCGTCCTGGGCGTCTCGATCTCCTTCACGAACTCGGAGGGGCTGCCGTAGCCCCACTGACCGTTCTGGCACTGGTTGTCCATGAGGAACTGGGCGCACTGGGCGATGCGGCCCTGGTGCTTCACGCGCTCCAGCTCCTCGAGAATCATGGCCTGGAGCGCCACCTTGTAGGTTTTCTCCAGCGGCGCGGCGAGCATGCCCTTGAGGAGCTTCTGCACCTGGGCGTCCGTCTCCGGGATGCCGGCGTGGATCAGCGTCCACAGGATGAGCTCGTCCGAGTTCTTGATCCCCGCGTGGGCGGGGGGAGAGGGGGCCGTGCGGAGGTAGGCAACCCCTTTCTCGATCGCCTGCTGGACCTTGGACTCGTCGACCTGGGGGGCGGGCGCCGGCGGCTTCTTGGCATCCTGAAAGGCGGCCGCGAGGAGAAGGGAAAGAACCGTCAGGAGTTTCATCGCACGCCCCCCATCGAATGACCCGTCCCACACCCACCGTGGAGCTCGGGCCGCCGTAACGGTCGTCGCGGAGCCGGGGGCTCCTACTTCCTCTGGTCGCCGGTGGCGATGGCCTTGGTGGCCTTCTTGAGGAAGAGGATGGCGAAGCAGGTGTCCCAGGTGTTCTCGGCCTTATCCCCCCTCGCGCCCCAGGAGCCGTCGGCGTTCTGGTGGTCAAGGATCTCGCGGGCACCTTCGAGGTACCAGTCGTGGGCGCCGATGCGCTCGGTGCCATAGAGCATACCCGCGCGTTCGAGGCCGTACATGTAGTAGTAGTTCGTGTTCACGGCGAACTTGGCGCCCAGCCAGGCCATGCCCGAATTGGCCACCTTGTCCTTCTTCCAGTCGCGCCCCAGCATGTACTCGTAGATGCAGACCGCCCCGACCGCGCCGGCGGTCATCGGATGGTAGGGCTTCTGGTCGGCGCCGCGCGTGGAGTTGGTGTAGTTCCAGCCCTTCGGAGGCGCCGCGCCGTCGCCGCCGGTCCCCACGGCCGCCTTCCCCGCCGCACCGTCCTCCGACTCCCACTGGCTCTCCACCAGCCACTTGCGGGCGAGATGGAGGACGTCCTGGGGGAGGACGACGTTGGCATCATGGCAGGCGCGCAGCCCCAGCGCCGCGTACTGGGTGTTGGAGTTGTCGCCCTCCCCGGGCCCGGGCTTCATCTTCTTCACGACGTACTTCGTGGTGGGCTTGCTCTTCTTCTTCGTAGCGCCGAAGTCCACCACGCCGCTCTTCTTCTTGGGCTCGCTGGCCACATCCGCCTTGAACGGGACGCTGGGGATCTCCTTCGTGAACTCGGTGGGGCTCCCGTAGGACCACTGGCCGTTCGCGCACTGGTTGTCGACCAGGAACTGCGCGCACTGGGCGATTCGGTACTGGTACCGGGTGGGGTCCAGGTCCTCCAGGCACATGGCCTGAAGGGCCACCTTGTAGGTGTGCTTGAGTTCCTCCTCGACGATGCTCTTCAGGAGCTTCTGGAAGACGGGATTCTTCTCGTCGATGCCCACGTGGATGAGCGTGAGGAGGATGAGGGCGTCGCAGTTGCCCTGGAGGTGGCTGCCCGGGGATGGAGCCGTTTTCAGATAGTCCACGCCGCGCCAGACCGCGTCGTCGATCTCCTTCTGCGTGGGGGCGGGCTTCTTGTCCTGCCGGGCCTCCGCCGGGGCCACCGTCGCCAGCACGGCCGCCGCCGACAGGGTAAGGAAAATCTTCATGCTCGCCCCCATGCCACAGGTGGTCCGGGCCCCGGTGCCCCCGGGAGCCTCTCCCTTCCCAACGTCGCACCCCCCGCGGGAGGTGACAGAAAAGCATCTCCCGGGAGACTTCCAGAGGGCTTGACATAAAAGACATAATGATATACTATTTACGCATGGCCGACCTGGACCGTCGCGGCGCCTCGACCCTGTACGCGCAGGTGGAGGAGGCCCTCCTCGAGCGCCTCCGGCGCGACTACCGGCCCGGCCAGCTCTTTCCCACCCAGAAGGAGCTCGCCGCCGAATTCGGCACGAGCCTCATCACCGTGAAGCGCGCCCTCGACGAGATCGCCCGCCAGGGCTACCTCCAGTCCACCCGCGGGCGCGGGACCGTCGTGGTCCGGCCCGCCGTCCGGGACGACCGCCGCGGCCTGGCAAGCTGGACGGACTCCATGACCGGCCTCGGCCGCCAGCCCCGCACCGCCGGCTGCGCGGTCTCAACCCGCGTCCCGCCCGCCGAGACCGCCCGCGCGCTCGGGATGAAGTCCCGCGAGCGGAGCGTCGTGCTGGAGCGGCTCCGCACCCTCGACGGCGAGCCCCTCTGCACCATGCGGAACGAGCTGCCTCTCGCCCTGGTCCCCGAACTCCCCGGCGAGGGCCTCCACGAAGAGTCCCTCTACGCCTGGCTCAAGCGCCGCCACGGTCTCGTCCCCCACCGCGCCGACGAGGAGGTCGAGGCCCGGGCGCCCACCCGGGAGGAAACCCGCGCGCTGGGGGCCGACACGAGGATCGTCGTGGTCATCCGCCGGCATACGCGGCTGGCGGACGGACGCCCGCTCGAGGTGGCCGAGATGGCCGCCCCCGCCCACCGTTACCGCTACCGCGTGGAGATCGTGAGGAACGCATGACGAGCGCCGCCGCCACCTACTTCGACGCCGCCCTCGGGCTCCTGGGCCGGCTCAAAGAGACCCAGCTCCCGGCGATCGAGTCGGCCGCCGAGCTCTGCGCCGACCGCATCGCGAAGGGCGGCCTCGTCTTCCTCTTCGGCGCGGGCCATTCCCGCATGATGTGCGAGGAGATGATCCCCCGGCAGGGCTGCTTCCCCGGGTTCGTCGCGCTCGCGGAGCTCGCGCTCTCCAACCACACGTCGATCGTGGGGACCAACGGCCTCCGCGCCCCGCTCCATCTCGAGAAGTACGAAGGCTACGCGGACGAGATCCTCAAAGGATTCAAGTTCGGCCCCCACGATGCGATGATCGTGATCTCCACCTCCGGCATCCGCCCGGTCATCGTCGAGGCCGCCCTGGGCGCGCGGAAGCGCGGCCTGCCCGTCATCGCGATCCTCTCGCTCGACCACTGCCGCCAGTCCAAGCCGGCCCACTCGTCGGGGAAGAAGCTCATGGACGCGGCGGACATCGTGATCGACAACCAGTGCCCGCCCGGCGACTGCGTCCTCGGCCTCCCGGGGCTCGAGTGGAAGACCGGGCCCGCCTCCACGGTCACGGGGGCGATGATCATCAACATGATCCGCTGCGGGACGGCGGAGCGGCTGCTGGCGAAGGGCAAGCCACCGGTGCTGCTCCCGAGCCATCAGGCGCTCGGAAATGCGAGCGCTCAGGAACAGCTGGAGCGGTTCTATGAGGCGTACCGGAAGAGCCTGGCCCATCTATACCAGTAAGGGGAGGGAGCGATGAAGCCCGTCCGCGTCGCGATGCTCGGCTCCGGGTTCGTGGCCGAGTTCTACATGCAGGGCCTGTCCAACGTGAACGGCCAGGAGGTGGTCGTCGCATACTCCCGGTCGCAGGACCGCGCGCGGCCCTTCGCGAAGAAGTGGGCCATCCCGGAGACGTCCGGCGACCTCGACGCCGTGATCGACCGCACGGACATCGACCTGTACGTGATCGCCCTCCCGAACGAGGCGCACCTCCCGGTGAGCCTCAAGCTCTCGAAGGCCCGGCGGAACCAGGTCTGCACGAAACCGCTCGCGCGGAATGCCCGCGAGGCGAAGGCGATGTTCGACGCGGCGCGGAAGTCGGGGGCGCTGCACGGCTACGCCGAGACCGAGGTCTTCGCGCCCGCGTGCGTGAAGGCGCGCGAGATCATCCGGGCCGGCGGCATCGGACGGGTCCTCTGGGTCCGCTCCCGCGAGTCCCACTCCGGCCCGCACAGCGCGCACTTCTGGGATGCGAAGAACACGGGCGGCGGCGCCATGAACGACCTGGGCTGCCACACAATCGAGATGGCCCGCTACGCCTTCGGCAAGGAGGACCGGATCGTCGAGGTGATGGCGTGGGGCGCGCGGCTGGTCCACCACAAAAAGACGAAGGCCGAGGACAACGCGCTCCTGGTCCTCAAGTTCGCTTCCGGCGGCATCTCCCACTGCGAGCTCTCGTGGACCACCCGGGGCGGCCTCGACCTCCGGAACGAGATCCACGGCTCGGAGGGATCGATCTTCACCGACGTCACCCGCGGGACCCCGATCCGCTCGTTCACCTCGAAGTCCTCGGGGTACGTCGTCGAGAAGGCCGACCTGGACTACGGCTGGACGCAGCCGCTCCCCGAGGAAGCCATCGCCTACGGGTATCACGGCGAGATGAAGCACTTCGTGGAGTGCGTGCGCGACGGGAAGGCGCCGCGCGAGACCTACGAGGACGGCTGGATCGTGAACTCGATCCTCGACGCCGGCTACCGGTCCATGAGGAGCAAGAAGTGGGTTCGCGTCCGGTACTAGAGGGCAAGATCGTCCTGATCACCGGCTCGACCGGGATCGCCGCCGCCACCGCGGAGCTCGCGGCCGCGGAGGGCGCGCGCGTCTTCGTCGCCAGCCGGACGGCCGAGCACGCCGCGGAGCTCGCCGGCCGCATCGGGGGCGAGTCCGCCGCCGCCGACCTCTCGCAGGCGGCCGCCGTGGCAAGGATCGTGGGCCGCTGCGTGGAGAAGTTCGGCAGGATCGACGCCCTCTTCAACGTGGCCGGGATCAGCGGCCGCAAGTTCGGCGACGGCCCGCTCCACGAATGCAGCGAGGACGGCTGGGACCTCACGCTCGACACGAACGTGAAGAGCATGTTCCTGGTCTGCCGCGAGACGCTCAAGCAGATGCTCGCCCAGCCTGTCGGCCCGAACGGCCTGCGAGGGACGATCCTGAACATGGCGAGCGTGCTGGGCTTCGCCCCGCAGTCGCAGCACTTCGCGACCCACGCCTACGCCGCTTCGAAGGGCGCGATCCTCGGGATGTCCAAGTCGATGGCGGCCTACTACGCCCCGCAGAAGATCCGCGTCAACGTCATCGCCCCCGCCCTCGTCCGCACCCCGATGAGCCGGCGCGCCCAGGGCGATCCGGCGATCCTCGACCTCATGAAGACCAAGCAGCCCCTGGCCGGCGACTTGATCGACGCCGCCGACGTGGCCCGTGCCGCGGTCTTCCTCCTCTCCGACGACTCCCGGATGATCACCGGCGACACCCTCTCCGTGGACGCCGGCTGGTGCGTGAGCGGATGATCCGCCCAGCCATAAAACGGACGGAGTGTTATGTCACATGAAGAGCTATCCTACTCTGGGCCAGACGGATGTGCTGGTAGTTGGATCCGGGGCGGCCGGATCGACGGCCGCTATCGCCGCCGCGCGGGCGGGGGCGAAGACCCTGCTCCTGGAACGGTACGGGTTCCTCGGCGGGACAAGCACCCTGGTCCTCGACACCTTCTACGGGTTCTACACCCCCGGCTCAAAGACAAAGAAGGTCGTGGGCGGCATCCCCGACGACGTCCTGGCCGGGCTCAAGGCCTATGACGCGTGCTTCGAGCGACCCAACACCTACGGCGCCGGAACCGGGGTCACCTACCACCCCGAATACCTCAAGGTCGTCTGGGAGAAACTGGCCCGCGACGCCGGCGTGCGCATCCTCCTCCACGCCTGGCTGCAGGACGTGACGGTCGAGGGCGGACGCGTGACCGGGGCCCTCGTGGCCACCAAGAAGGGGCTTCACCGCGTCGAGGCCCGGGTCGTCGTGGACGCCTCGGGCGATGCCGACGTGTGCTATCATGCCGGCGTGCCCTTCGAGCTCGCCGGCGACGTGGAGCCCGCCCAGACGCTCACCACCACCTTCAAGCTCGTCAACGTCGACATGGACCGGCGCCAGACCGTCCCCAAAGCCCGCTTCCACGAGCTCATGGCCGAGGCCGCCCAGAACGGCCGCTACGCCCTCCCCCGCCGCGAGGGCAGTGACCATCCCACCCCGGTCCCCGGCATGACCGCCACCATCATGACCCGCCTCCAATCCTTCGAGCGCCGCGACGGCGCCATCGTCAACGCCACCGACCCCGAGCTGCTGACCCGCGCCGAGATCGACGGCCGCCTCCAGGCCCTCGAGTACGTGCGCTTCCTCCGCGACCGCGTCCCCGGATACGAGAAGGCCCACCTCGCGAGCTTCGGCGCGCAGATCGGCATCCGCGAGACGCGCCGCGTCCACGGCGACTATCGATTGACCAAAGACGACGTCCTCGGCGCCCGCCGCTTCGACGACCAGATCGGTCTCTGCGGCGCGCCCCTCGAGGACCACCACGGCGGCGCCGACACCGCGTGGCAATACCTCCCCGACGGCCAGTGCGTCGGCATCCCCTATCGCACGCTCGTGCCGCAGAAGTCCGAGAACCTCCTCGTCGCCGGCCGCTGCTTCTCCGCCACGCACGACGCCCACGCGAGCGTGCGTTCCATGGCCCAGTGCATGGCCATGGGACAGGCCGCCGGCACCGCCGCCGCCCTTTCCGCCGAGCGCGGCACCCCGCCCCGCGAGCTCCCCTTCCCGGAAATCCGCGATCGCCTTCTCGAGCTCGGGGCCGTGCTCGAGACGCCATGAGCGACTACGTCCTCGCCTTCGACGTCGGCGGCACCCGCCTCAAGAGCGGCGCCGTCTCGCGCACCGGAAAGCTCCTCGCCTCCTCCATCGCCGCCTCGGGAGGCGACCGGGGCCCGGAAGCGCTGCTCGCCGCCCTGGTCACCGAAGCTGTCCGCATGAAGCGCCGGATGAAGGGCCCGTTCCGCGCCGTGGGGATCGGCCTCCCGGGCGCCATCCGCCCCGACCTGGGCCTCGTCCTGCTCCCGGGCCGCCACAGGGACCTCGAGAACTTCCCCCTCGTCCCCCGCCTCTACCGCGCCCTCCGCGTCCCCGTGATCGCCGACAACGACGCCCGTCTCGCCCTGATCGCCGAGTGGAAGTTCGGTCTCGCGCGCGGCCGGACCTGGGCCCTCTCCATCACCCTCGGCACCGGCGTCGGCTCCGGCGTCCTCCTCGACGGCCGGGTCCTCCGCGACCCGCACCTCCAGTTCGGCACGCAGGCCTCCCACATGGTGATCCAGGCCGCCGGCGGCCGCCTTTGCCTCACCGGCGCGCGCGGCACCGCCGAGATGCTCTGCTCCGCCACCGCCCTCGCCTCCCAGGTCCGCGACGGCCTGGGCCGCGGCATCGTCTCCGTCCTCTCCGACCGCGACCCCGCGACGATCGACTTCAAGGCCGTCATGGAGGGCGTGGCGAAGAAGGACCCCCTCTGCCTCGACGAACTCCGCGTCTGGACCCAGAACCTCGGCTGGTTCCTCGTCTCCGCAATCCACGCCTACTCGCCCGAGATCGTCATCCTCTCCGGCGGCGCCACGCACGGCGCGAAGCACTTCCTGAAGCCCCTCCGCGAGCACGTGAACCGACACCTCTTCCGCTGGCCGCGCGGGGAGGGCGTCCCCATCGTCCTCTCGAAGATGCAGGACCACGCCGGCGTCCTCGGCGCCGCCGCCCTCGCCTGGGAGACCCTCGCGTGAGCTTCGTCCGCACCGTCCTCGGCGACATCGCCCCTTCGGCGCTCGGCACCACCTATGCGCACGAGCACCTCATCATCGACACGAGCTACACCACGCAGGTCTTTCCGGAGATCCACCTCCCCTCGGTCGAGAACGCCGTGGCGGAGCTTGGGGACTTCCGGAAGGCCGGCGGCCACGCCATGATCGAGACCATGCCCTGCGACGCGGGTCGGAACGTCCTCAAGCTCGCCGAGATCTCGCGCCGCGCGGGCGTCCACATCGTCGCCCCGACCGGACTCCACCTCCCGAAGTTCTATCCCCAGGGCCACTGGCGCTTCCGCGCGACCGCGACGGAGCTCGCGGACCTCTTCGTGACCGAGATCGAGCAGGGCATCGACGCGAACGACTGCGCCGGCCCCGCCGTCCTCCGCACCTCCCACCGCGCGGGCGTCGTCAAGGTCGGGAGCGCCGCGCGCGGGCTCGACGATGCCGAGCGCGCCGCCTTCGAGGCCGCCGCCGCCGCGCATCGCCGCACCGGCTGCCCGATCATCACCCACGTCGAGCCCGGGCTTGGCCTCGACCAGGTGGCGCTCCTGACCTCGCGTGGCGTTGAACCCCGGAAGATCACCCTCTCGCACACCGACCGCACCCTCGACCCGGACTACCATCGCGCGATCCTCAGGACGGGCGTGAACGTGGAGTACGACCGCATGCTCCGCGCACCCCTCGACGACTCGAACCCCACGCTCAAGCTCGCCGCGCGGATGCTCCCGGAGTTCCCCGACCAAGTCATGCTGGGCACGGACGGCGCGCGGCCCGCCTATTGGAGGAGCTACGGCGGCTCGCCCGGGCTCGACTGGCTGCTCGGCGGCTTCCGGGAGATGCTGAAGAAGGCGGGCGTGACCGACGAACTGCTCAAGAAGTGCTTCCTCGACACCCCGGCGAGAGCGTACGCTTTCTCCCGCTAGGAGGAAGCCATGGTCTCCATCCCCGCGATCCGCTCGAAGCAGCTCTTCATCGGCGGCCAGTGGGTCGATCCGCTCTCGGGCAAGTCGTTCGCGACGGTGAACCCAGCCACCGAGGAGACGATCGCCGAGCTGGCCTCGGGGGACGCGCACGACATCGACCGCGCCGTGACGGCCGCTCGGAAGGCGTTCGAGGGGCCGTGGTCGAAGATGGCGGCCTCCGAGCGGTCCAAGCTCCTCTGGAAAATCGCCGACCTCCTGGAGAAGAAGATCGACGAGTTTGCCCTGCTCGAGACCCTCGACGCCGGGAAGCCCATCTCCGAATCCAAGGCCGTGGACATGGCGGAATGCCTGAGCGTGCTCCGCTTCTACGCCGGACTTCCGCAGACGATCTCGGGCTCCACGCTCCCCTCGCAGGGGCCCGCGTTCGTCTACACGCTCCGGGAGCCGCTGGGCGTCGTGGGCGCGATCACGCCGTGGAACTTCCCGCTCCTCCTCTCGATCTGGAAGATCGCCCCCGCGCTCGCCGCGGGGAACACGGTGGTCCACAAGCCGGCCTCGCTCACCCCGCTCACTGCGCTCAAGTTCGCGGAGATCTGCCAGGAGGCGGGGCTGCCCGAGGGCGTGCTCAACGTGGTCACCGGCCCGGGCTCGACCGCCGGCCAGGCGCTCGTGACCCACCCGGGCGTGGACAAGATCGCGTTCACGGGCGAGACCTCCACCGGGAAATCGATCGCCCGCGACGCCGCGGAGACCTTGAAGAAGCTTTCCCTCGAGCTGGGGGGAAAGTCGCCCAACATTGTGTTCGCCGACGCGGACCTGGACGCCGCCGCGCGGGGCGCGGTGAACGGGATCTTCTACAACGCGGGTGAGGTCTGCTGCGCCGGG
Source organism: Planctomycetota bacterium (assembly GCA_023261405.1). Lineage (GTDB taxonomy): Bacteria > Planctomycetota > MHYJ01 > MHYJ01 > JACPRB01 > JACQFK01. The sequence continues at coordinate 7,058 of JAHFOZ010000007.1, read as the reverse complement.
TCGCGTCTCCTCGTCGAGGAAAGCGTCCACGACGCGCTGCTCGAGAAGATCCAGGGCCGCCTGAAGAAGTTCACGGTAGGCGACCCTCTCGACCCGAAGACGCGGATGGGGCCGCTCATCTCGAAAGACCATCTCGAGAAGGTCGAAGGCTACGTCCGCTCCGGGACGCAGGAGGGGGCGAAGCTGGTCTGCGGCGGCGCGCGCCCGGGACTCCCGAAGGGCTGGTTCTTCACGCCCACGATGTTCTCCGGGGTGGCGCCGACGATGAAGATCGCGCGCGAGGAGATCTTCGGGCCGGTGCTCGCCGCGATCCCCTTCAAGGACGGCCCCGACGCGGTCGCGAAGGGGAACGACACGATCTACGGGCTCTCGGCGGCGGTCTGGACTCGAGACGTGAAAAAGGCGCACCAGGTGGCGCGCGCGCTCCGCGCCGGGACGGTGTGGGTGAACACCTACAACATGTTCGACGCGACGGCCCCGTTCGGGGGCTACAAGCAGAGCGGCTTCGGGCGCGAGCTGGGGCGCGAGGCGCTGGACCTCTACACGCAGCTCAAGACCGTGTGGGTCGATCTCTCCTGACGGCGGTTCAAAAACCCTTGACGCCCCCCCGCCTGCTGGCCTAAAGTGCCGCGATTCCGCCCCCGGAGCGGGGCGAAGGACGCTGGGAGGACGGCGGGGTCCCGCCGCCCGGTACTAGGGAGGTCTCATGAGCATCAGAACCGGACTTACTCTCTCCGCGCTCGCGGCGCTGGGCATCCTGGCGGGCGGCTGCTCGTCGGGTCCGTCGTCCCCGTCGAGGCCGGGTGACGTCATGCTGTCGTCCTCGCTCCCGGCCCAGGCGCCCGCCTGCGCCCATACGGGCGGCACGCTCGCGGGCAACGTCGCGATCGAGCTGGTGCAGGTCGCCACCGGCTTCGTGGACCCCATCGACGTGGCCTGCCCCAACGACGGCTCGGGCCGGATCTTCGTCTGCGAGCGGCCGGGGATCATCAAGATCATCGACAAGGACGGGAAGGTGATGGACGAGCCGTTCTACAACAACATGGCGAACACGGCCTTCCAGTTCCTGGAGTGCGGCCTCTACGACATCGAGTTCCACCCGAAGTTCAAGGAGAACGGACTCCTCTACATCAGCTACGCGGACATGTGGTTCAACGGGGCGACGTTCATCGTGGAGTACAAGGTCGCCGCGGGCGACCCCAACAAGTGCGACATGGCCTCCGCGCGGCCCATCCTGCGGATCGACTTCCCCTACGCCAACCATCACGGCGGGAAGATCGTCTTCGGGCCGGACGGCTATCTCTACGTCGGCGTGGGCGACGGCGGCTGGGAGGGCGACGTCCTGGACGTGGGCCCCTACCTCGGCACCTGGATGGGCAAGATGCTCCGCATCGACGTGAGCTCGAAGACCACCACGACGAACTACACGGTGCCGGCGTCCAACCCGTTCGTGAAGGCCATGCAGCCCAAGCTCATGGTGCTTTTCGGCGTGAGCGAGCAGGGCTTCAGCGAGATCAAGCAGCATGCGAAGCCCGAGATCTGGGCCTACGGCCTCCGGAACCCCTGGACCTTCTCGTTCGACCGGAAGACCGGGGACATGTACATCGCCGATATCGGGCAGAACATCTGGGAGGAGGTCAACTTCCAGCCCGCCTCGAGCAAGGGCGGCGAGGACTACGGGTGGAACAAGATGTGCGGGGTGCACCCCTTCCCCATCGAACTCGAGGAGAAGGGCGTGAAGACCCCCGTCGTGGGCGTGCTCCCGATCGCGGAGTACGATCACAAGACGAACGGCATCTGCGTGATCGGCATGGGAGTGTCGCGCTCGGCCGACGCGCCGAGCCTGGAGGGCGTCTACTTCTTCGGCGACTGGGGCTCGGGCCGCCTCTGGGGCACGAAGCGCGAGGACGGCAAGTGGGTGATGCAGGAGATGATGAACACCTCGCTCAACTTCACCTCGGGCGGCGAGGACAGCAAGGGCACGATCTACGTGACGAGCGCCACCAGCCAGTACGGCACGTGGAACCCCTTCGCCAGCGCCCCCGGTTCCGTGTGGAAGATCGTGGAGAAGGGCAAGGTGCCCCAGGGCGCCAAGACCGCCCCGCGGGACGCCAAGTAAGGCCCGGGCGTCGTAGAAAACCTGAGAGCCTGGAGAGGGGGCCCCATCCCGTCGGAGGGGGCCCCCGGCTTTTCTCCGGGCTGATACGGGGGCATCGAGATGAATTCCTCCCTGACGAGCCTGCTCGCGCTGTCCGTTCTGCTGACCGCCCCGCAGGAGCCTGAGAAGAAGTCCCCCGCCCTGAACGTGGGCGGCAGCGACCAGGCCGGCGGCGCCACGGTCACGGGGATCGTGAAGTTCAAGGGCGAGCAGCCCCCGCGCGACGTGATCAAGGAGATGACCGGCAACGCCTTCTGCAAGGAGGCGTGCAAGGACAACCCGCCGCCCAGCGAGAAGTGGGTCTTCGGGAAGAACGGCGACCAGGCCACGTTCCAGAACGTGCTCGTCCACGTGAGCAAGGGCCTCGAGGGGAAGACCTTCACGCCCCCTGAGACGCCGGTGGTCATCGACCAGGTGAAGTGCGTCTACACGCCCCACGTGGTCGCGGTCATGGCGGGCCAGCCCCTCGAGATCCGCAACAGCGACGAGATCCTCCACAACGTGCTGGCGAACCCGAGGAACAACGCGCCCTTCAACGAGGGCATGCCCTCCGCCGGGACGAAGATCGTCAAGACCTTCAAGACCCCCGAGATGAAGCTGGACCTGCGCTGCTTCATGCATCCGTGGATGGTGGGCTACGTGCATGTGATGGCGCACCCCTACTACGCGGTGACCCAGACCGACGGCACCTTCACGATCAAGGGCCTGCCGCCGGGCGAGTACGAGCTCTCGGTGGTGCACGAGTCGTCGCGCTTCGCGGCGGAGCCCGCCACGGTGGCGGTGAAGGTCGCCGCGGGCGAGACGAAGAAGATCGAGTTCACCTACGAGCTGAGGAAGAATTGATGGTCGGGCTGGATTCCAAACCTTAAGGAGGGAAAGATGATCAGTCACTCTCGCGTCGCACTCGTCGTGGCGCTGCTGGCCGCGGGCATCGGCTGCGCCTCGGGCGGCTCCCATTCCTCGGTGGAGCTGGGCTATGCCACGGGTCCGGGCCTCGCGGCGGAGGACATCGCCAAGATCCTGAACCAGGCGGAGGCGTCGGCGAAGCAGACGACGTCCCTCCTGCGCGTGGGCGCCGACGGCAAGGCGCTCCCGACCCGCATGCACATCCTCATCCTGGACCGCTCCGGCGAGACGGTCGGCCGCCGCTCGATGCAGGACGCCTGGGCGGGCAGCGTCTCCATCGCGCGGGCCAAGGCCTTCACCGCGATGTGCTTCAGCAGCGACGACAACGCGCTCACCACGCGCACGCTGGGCGCCCTCACCCAGCCGACGGGCCCGCTGTGGAACATCGGCAACAGCAACAGGGCCCACGGCCTCATCGAGTTCCCCGGCGGCGTGCCCCTCTACAAGGGCGGCAAGCTGGTTGGCGGGATCGGCGTGAGCGGCGACGGTGTGGACCAGGACGAGGTGGTGGCCGTGGCGGGCGCCAAGGGCTTCGAGCCCCCCGCCGCCATCCGCGTGGACACCGTCCTCAAGGGCGCGGCGCCCTACACGAAGTAAGGTACACGGGAATCACGAACGCCGGGAGGGCGCCGCGAGGCCCCTCCCGGCGGTTTCGCTTTCGGGGGGCCCGGCTCAATAGCCGGACCGCACGGCGATCCAGACAGCGGCGACCAACCCCACGGCGATGCCCGACATCAGCCACAGATTTGGAACGAAATAGGGGTAGAGGCAAAGCAGCGCGCCTCCGACCATCTGGGGCCAGCGCGCCTGCCTCTTTCCATAGATGAACAGCCCGGCGCCGACGGCGCCGATCACCAGCGAGAGGAACAACCCGGCCGCGCTGGTGTCCATGACGATAGGATAGCACGCGCGGATGCCCGCATCCCAAGGTGCAGATGAAACCGCAAGGGCGGGGCACCCTACACAAAGTAAGCGCGACCGGGGCCGCAAAGGCCCCTCCCGGCATTTCGCTTTCATGCCCCCCGGCGCCCCAGCCGGGACTAGAATCGAAGTATGGACCCCGAGGCCCCCGCGCTGGAAGCCTCCGAACCGGTCCCGCAGAAGTACAACTGGCGAATCAGCCTCTGGGTCGGCATCCTCTTCACGGTCGTGAGCATCCACGTGTACGCCATTGCGCCCAAGGTCATCGAAGCCTCCGACCAGATCAAGGCACCCAGTTCCCACACCATGCAATTGCTGAAGATGCTCCGGCGGATCAGCACCGGCTATCCGGCCGGCTGGATCTTCCTCGGATTCGCGACCGCCTTTGCCTCCGGGTTCATCGGCCCATCCAAGGATCGAACCGCCAGGAAATTGCTCCTGATCGTCACGGTTCTCTTGCACCTCTGGATCGGGTGGACGCTCTTGAACCCCGTATTGGCCCTTATGGATGGACTCAGCCCCCGAGGAAGACGTTGAAGTCCGCTCCGGACTGCGGTACGCTCCACTCGCCCGGCGCCGGCTTTGATGGGCATGGTTTCCGGCGCACTCCGGAATGGCCGATGAAAGGGTCCGCAGGCAGATCACCCTCCGCGCCGCGCAGCTGATGTACGAGCGGCTCGAGACCGAATACTTCACCGCCAAACGCAAGGCCGCCCGCGAGCTCGGGCTCGATCCCCGCTACAAGCCCCGCGACCTCCCCTCCAACAAAGAGATCCGCGACGAGATCCAGAAGCTCGCCGAGCTCTACGAGGGCGACAAGCGCAAGGAGAAACTCCGCGACATGCGCCTCGAGGCCCTCCGCCTCATGCGCAAGCTCGCCCGCTTCGAGCCCTGCCTCATCGGGAGCGTCTGGACCGGCCATGCCCGGAAGGGTTCGGACATCGACCTCCACGTCTTCAGCGACAGCCTCACCGCCCTCACGGCCGTCCTCGACGAGCACGGAGTCGGCTACGACATCGAGCGCAAGCGCATCGTGAAATTCAACGAGGAGCGGCACTTCACCCACATCCACATCCGCGACCGGTTCACGTACGAGCTGACCGTCTATCCCACCGACAAGATCGGCTACGTATTCAAGAGCTCCATCACCGGACAGGCCATGGAGAAGGCGACGATCGCGACCCTGGAGAAGACGCTCCGCGAGGAGCACCCGGAGGCGGACCTCGACGCCGAGGTCGACCGCCTCGAGGACCACGTCGACCGCTTCGAACTCTACCGCACCCTTCTCTTCCCGCTCGAGGAGGTGAAGCAGGACCCCCGCTGGCACCCCGAGGGCGACGCGCTCTACCACAGCCTCCAGGTCTTCGAGCGCGCGCGGCACGAGCGGCCCTGGGATGAGGAGTTCCTGCTCGCCGCCCTGCTGCACGACGTCGGGAAGGCGATCGATCCGGCGGACCACACGTCCGCGGGCCTCGCCGCCCTGGACGGGGCCGTCAGCGAGCGGACGCGCTGGCTCATCGAACACCACATGGACGCGCTCGCCTACAGGAACCGCGCACTCGGCAAGGAGGAGCGCAACGACCTCGAGCGCTCGGAGCACTTCGAGGACCTGATGCTCCTCCGCGACTGCGACGACCTCGGCCGCGAGGTCGGCGTGGAGACCGTGACGATCGACGAGACGCTGGAGTATCTTCGATCGCTCGCCGACGAGTCGTACCTCGACGGGATCGCCTAACGCGACCGGCTGCACCAGATGCTGAACCGGAGGCCGTCGCTCTGGGACCAGACCGCGTGGGCGCGTCCCACGCCATCGATCGCGAGTTCCGCGGAGGCGACGGTGCCGGGCTGGGCTTCCAGGAGTGCCGACGCGGTCCCGGAGAGATTCCGGCTCGCCGCGAGGTCGTAGCGGATCCCGTCGAACTGCCTCCACGCGGCGACCGCACGCCCCGCGCCGTCCACCGCCAGCCGCGGGTCCTCGGCGTTGGCGAACCCGTAACTCTCCGCGGACTGCGGCACGCCCCAGCCGACGCCGGCGACAAAGCGATTGGACAGGATGTTCCAGCGGAAGCCGTCGTGCTGCTGCCACACGGCCAGCGCGTTCCCCGCGCCGTCCGCGCCGACCTGCGGGAGCCACGCGCTCCCCGTGTCGTCGTTCTCGATCAACTGAGAAGCGCCCCAGGCCCCTGCGGGCGACATGCGGTTCGCGCGGATGCTGTCGCGGATCCCGTTGAACTGCTCCCAGACCGCGAAGGCGTTCCCCGCGCCGTCCATCGCCACGCGCGGATGCCGCGCGCTCGCGGTGTCCTCGGTCTCGATCGTCAAGTCGCCCGCCCAGCCGGTCCAGGCGTCGTGACGGTTGGCCCGGATGTTGTATCGCGTGCCGTCGAACTGGGACCACACGACGGCCACGCGGCCCGCGCCGTCCGCCGCCAGGGCGGGCTCCCCGGCATTCCCGAGGTCTTCGCCCTCGATCTTCAGCGCCCCGCCCCAGCCCACGCCCGGCGTGTGGACGTTCGCCCAGAGGTTGAAGCGGAACGCATCGGTCTGGGACCATGTGGCGACGGCGTGACCCAGCCCGTCCAGAACGACCCGGGCCTCGAGCGCGTCGCCGACGTCGTCGTTTTCGATGAGTTCCGGCACACCCCACGACCCGGCCGGCGTGCAGCGGGCCGACCCGATGTTCCAGCGGATCCCGTCGTGCTGTTGCCAGACCGCGACCGCCGCCCCGTCGGTCCCAATCGCAACGCGGGGCAGCTCGGCGTTCCCGATGGTGTTGTTCTCGACCTGCACCGGCGCAAGCCACCCCGTGCCCGGGGAATACTGCGCGGCCCAGATGTGGAACCTCAAGCCGTCCGTCTGGGACCAGACCGTCACGGCCTCACCCGAGACGTTGCAGGCCACGTGCGGGGTGACCGCGTTCCCCACGTCGCTCGACTCGAGGAGGGCGGCCCCGGTCCACTCGGCCACGGGAGGGGCCACCGGGTCCTTCTTGCAGGCCGGCAGGAGGAGCGCCGCGAGGGCCGCGCCGAGGACCCGTCTCACAAGACTCTAACGAGCAGCCCGGGGCCCGGTT
>JAHFOZ010000353.1 GCA_023261405.1 Planctomycetota bacterium | reverse complement strand
CGCCCGTCTTGGGGCCGGTCCCGTCGGGCACGCCGTCGATGAAGAGCCGGCCCGTGTTGCCCGCGACCACCGCGGCAACATGCGTCCACTTCCCCGTTTCGACGGGCTTCTGGCCCTGGATGTTCAGGACGGCGCCCCCGTCCTGATTGTAGACCTGGAAAAGGATCTTCTTGGAGCCCGCCTCGCTCCAGAGCCCGTAGTTGCGCACCTTGGTGTCGCCCTTCCCCACGATCCGCACCCAGTCGGCCGTTTCCGCCTCCCGCTTCATCCAGAAGGAGATCGTCAGGTCGCCCACGTTCCTGAGCGGGGGGGAATCCGGCACGGTGATCACGGCCTCCGCCCCGTTGAACCCGGCGGCGCCGCCGACCCGCCCGGGTTTCCAGGTCGCCCCCTTCTCCAGTTTTCCGGACTGGCCCTCCCCGCCCGCGTCCCCGGCGATGTCGCCGCTCCCCTCTTCGAACGACCAGTGGCCCACGAGGCCCGGATCCCGCGGCGGGGCCTTGGCCTTCTCCTCCGCATAAGCCTTGAGCAGGTCCCTGAACTCGGGCTCCGCGGGCGGCGCCTTGCGGGTCGAGCTGATGACCACGCACCCGATCGAGAAGGCGTGCGCGGACGTCACCAGCCGGAGCTTTTTCAGACCCGGCCCCGGAAACGTCTTGGGGAGCGCGACCTCGATCCACTCCCAGCGGGTCGGCTCCATGGGCTCCTTCTTCTTCACGTGCGCCGCGTCGGCGGTCTTCAGGTTCTTGATCGAGTGCTTTCCGGGGACCGCGCGGGTGCTCTCCGTATCCGCCAGCAGCGGCTCCTTGGGCTTCTCGGGGTTGGGCATGAAGAGGTCGGTGGCCTGGAAGTAGAAGTCGAACCCGTCGACGCAGCAGCCCCCGGCGTAGATCCAGCAGCGGTAGGGGGTCGCCGGCAGGACGCAGAACTCGACCTCCACGAAATTCCGCAGTGTCTGGGCGGCGTCGGTCTCCTCCTTTGACTTCCAGACCTTCTCGAACGGCGCACGCTTCTCCAGCTTGAAGGATCCCGCGCCCTTCAGATCCGCCGCCGCGGAGAAGTACTCGCGGCAGGCCTGGCTCCCCTTCTCGATGCGGGCCTGGGACCGGGCCACGAGCTTCGTCCCGGAATACTCGGCCTGGAGCGTCCTGTATTTCTCCACGGCGGCCGCCCGGGTGGCCAGAGACCGGAATTCCCGCTCCGCCGCGTAGAACATCGTCCGCGCGTTCTTTTCCTTGTTCACCTCGTCGCGATCCCCCTTGGGCATCCGCTCGCGGATCGCGCCCGCGAGGGCGAAGTACTTGGCGGGAACGGCTCCCAGGTTCGAGCCCAGGGCCGCACAGGCCGTTTCCACATCCCCGTCGATGAGACTCGCGAGCGCGAGCACACGGGCCTCGGGCGCAACCTTGGCGCCCTGGAATGCCTGGCCCAGCGACGCCCCGGCCAGCTCGCTCCATTCCACGAAGACCGTCTCCTTTTTCCCCTCCACCGTGAGCTCGACGCGGTCGATGTCCGCGCAGAAGATGCGGCCGGCCACGCGGGTGCGCAGGCCCAGCGGATCCACGCTATCGAGCGTCACGGCGCTCCACTTGGGCCTCGACGCGAACGCCTTGGATGCCTCCTGCCAGAGGGCGGAGAGCTTCTTCACGTCCTCCGCGTCGGCGGCAAGCTCCTTCTTCACGGGGTCCTCCCCCAGGCCCTCGGCAGCCCGGACGAGGATGGCGGAAGCGCCGTCGAGGTCGCGCGCGGCGGCCCGGATCATGGCCTCCTCCCAGCGCGCGCGGCAGATCTGCCCTTCCTTGGTGGCGGGTGGGACGTCGACGGGCAGGGCAGGCTTCGCCGCAGGGGCCTCCACTTTCGGGACCACGGGCGCCGGGGTGACCGGCGTCGCCGGCTTTTCCGCGGCGGTGACCTCCGCCAGCGCCTTGTCCAGCCGCTCCAGTCGCTCCTTGAGCCCCCACTTCTCGATGCGGGAACGGAGATCCCCGGCCTTCGCCGCCTCGCCGTTCATCTTGTGATCCACGGCCTGGGTTTCCAGCGGCCCGTACAGGTCGCCCACCCGGTCGTCGAGCTCGCGCTGTCGCTTGGAGACCTGGAGCCCCCATTCGGGGACCGTATGGCGCTTGCGGGCCCCGTCAAGCATGGCCTGGGCCTTACCGAATTCCTCCTGATCCATGGATCCTCGGAAAGCGGTGTCCAGGGAAGCCAGGTCCGGTTCCAACGAGGCGCGAAGCCTGGCCTTCAGATCCTTCACCTCCACGGTGGCTGCAACCCCCGAGGCGGTCTTGTCCCACTCCAGCGCGACCTCTTCGAGCTTCCGGATGCGCCCTTCGAGGTCGTCGGGCTTGTCGGCGCCGAACTTCCGGGCGGAGGCGAGCGCCCTCTCGGCCGCCGTCTCTCCATAGCGCTGCGCGGCCTCCTGGGCTTTCTCGGCGGTGACCCGGGCGGAAGTCGAGGAAGAGGGCGCCGCCCCGGGCGGCTTCTCCGGGCCGCCCCCCTTGAACACGACGGCCAGGATGAGCACCAGGAGCAGGACGCCGCCCCCGCCCGCCCCGCCCAGGATAATGAGCTTCTTCTTCCGCCGCGCGGACGCCTCGGGATCTGCGGAAGGCTCCTCGGCCAGCGGGGCCTTGACGGTGGGCAGGCCGAGCTCCGTCCTGCGGAGGCGCACGGAGGTCTTCCGCTGGGTGGGAGGCAGCGCCGCCATGAGGGCCACGGCGCACTTCGAGCAGGCGAAGTTGTTGGCGACCTGCTTCGCCTTCCCCTTCTGGAAATCCTCGGAGGTCAGGCGCACCAGGCAGGTGACGCAGTAGACTATTTCTCGCCCCATGGTCCCCGGCGCCGGCTCGGAGAACTCCTCTCCTTCGTGGCGTCGGTCCTGCTCCTATTTATACGGGGACGGATGCCGCCGGCGCAAGCGTGCTACGGCGAAACCCCGCAACACACCGCGCAGCCGGGGTCCCGGGAGAGCATCGCCGTGCGGAACGTCATTTCGCGCAGATTGCAGACCAGGAGCCTCCCCTGGAGCGGCTCGCCGAGCCCCGAGAGCACCTTGATCGCCTCGAGCGCTGCGAGGCTCCCGATCATTCCCGCGACGGCGCCGAAGACCGGGAACTCCCGCTTCCATCCCGGCGGGTCCGCCGGGTAGAGGCAGGCCAGGCAGGGCGTCCGCCCCGGCACGATCGTCGTGAGTTGCGCCTCGAGATCGTACATCGCGCAGTCGACCATCGGCTTGCGCTGCCGGACCGCCTCCCGATTCATGAGGAAGCGCTCGGCGAAGAGCGGGGCGCAGTCCACCACCAGATCGACGCCGCGGACCAGGCGCTCCGCGTTCGCCTCCGTCACGTTCTCCGGGACCGTCTCCACCACGAGCCGCGGGTTGAGTTCCCGCAGGCGCCGCGCGGCGGACTCGACCCGCGATTTCCCCACCCAGTCCTGTGTCATCAGAACCTGTCGGTTGAGATCGCTCAGTCGGACGTCACCCCGGTGTGCCAGGACGAGCCGCCCCACGCCCGCGGCCGCGAGGTAGAGGGCCGCCGCGCCGCCCACGCCCCCCACGCGGGAGACCAGCACGGACGCCCCCTTGAGCGCCCGCTGCCCCTCCTCGCCGAAGCCGGGCACCCACATCTGCCACTCGTAGACGGAGCGCTCCTCGGAGTCCAGGGGCGGGTTCGAATGAGCCATCGGGATCCTAAGAATGCCCAACCTGATTCGTGAGCACCGCTATCACCACCAAGACGAAGACACCAAGTTCTCCCTTGAGCGGCCGGCTTGCCACGCCTACCCCAATCTCGGAAGCACCTAGCCCATCGTATTCACGCAGGCCCGTAAACTAAAAAGCAGATTGGCACGCCACTTGCTTTAAACGGGTTGCTGGACCTGTTTATCGCAAACGTGGAGAACCAACCTGCCATGACACAGTGTAGCAAGCAACTGGCGTTTCCGTTTTTCAAAGCCGCGCAGCTCACCGCCACGTTCGACGGCGGAACCATCATCTCGGACGGCGGCCTGCTCCTGGTGCGGCAGTTCGACGACACGCTCGGCTTCACGAGCGATCTGGCGTCGCTGGTCTACGACCGGCGGGATGCTCGATGGGTCGGGCATTCCCATCTCGACCTGGTCCGTCAGCGGATCTTCCAGATCATCGGCGGCTACGAAGATGCCAACGATGCCACCACGCTCCGTCACGACCCTCTCTTCAAAGCCTTGTGCGACCGGCTCCCCGAGGACAAGCCCCTGGCCTCGCAACCCACCCTGTGCCGCCTTGAGAACCGCGTCTCCATGAACACGGTCCTTGAGATGGTCGACCATCAGGTCCGCACATTCATTCGCACCCGCCCCGAGCCCCTCACTCAGATCACCCTCGACATCGACCCGAGTGAATCCCGGACCTACGGCCAGCAGGAATTGACCTTCTTCAACGGCCACTACGACAGCTGGATGTATTTCCCCCAGTTCGTCTGCGACGCCAAGACCCGCTTCCTTCTCGCGGCCGTCCTTCGCCCCGGCAACGTCTCCGCCGTGCAAGGCGCTGTCCTGCTCCTGGACCGGATCGTTCACCTCCTTCGGGCCGACTGGCCCGAGATCCGCATTGATGTCCGTGCTGACTCCAACTTCTCCGAGCCCGCCCTCTTGAACTGGCTCGAAGAGGAAGCCATCCCCTACACCATCGGAATGGGCGAAAACAAGGCCCTGAAGGCCCTCTCCGCCGAGTTTGTCCAAATCGTCGAAAGGCGGTTTGAAGAAACCCACCAGCCCCAGCGCTCCTTCACCTCGATCCGGTACCAGACTCAGAAGACGTGGCCCCAACCCCGCCGCGTGGTGGTCAAGGTGGAAGTCACCGCTTTGGGCACCAACGTGCGTTACGTCGTCGTCACCCGGGGCGGGAAGAGCGCCGCGCTCTACGACTGGTACACCGAACGCGGAGGAACCATCGAGGACGCCATCGAGCAGCTCAAGAACGGCTTCGAGGGGGATCGGCTGAGCTGCCAGCGCTTCGAGGCCAACGCGTTTCGGCTCGCCCTTCACGCGGCGGCCTACAACCTGATGGTGCTCTTCCGCGAACGCAGCGCCCTCCCGCAGATCCAGAAGCTCGACATCAAGTCACTGCGGGTGAAGCTCATCAAGGTGGGGGCTCGGGTCGAGAGAACGGTCCGTCGTGTCTGGTTTAAACTCTCGTCGAGCTGGCCGTTCGCGTCGCTCTTCCGACAGGTTCACGGCACGCTGGTCACGCATCCGCGCACGCCCTGAGTTCACCCGACACCTGCACCAACCGCGAGTTTCACGAAGGCTCAGCGTCTGCCCGCACGCTCACGCGTGGCTGCCAAAGTCAGTGGCGCGCTGCCAGAGCGTCATGCTACGGGCTTGGCGGGATGGTTGAGCGGCCCCGCCGCAGCCCTTCGGGCCGCGGCGCAGGGCCGCGTGGGCCTCATTGGGGCAGGACGCAACACGGAGCCTGAATAGGATGGGCTAGAGACAGAAGAATCGGCCCAACGTCTACAGAAAGGAACATTACTATGAGTTCGCGGATGCGTGTCGGGCCCGCTGTCAATAGCCGGGCATACTGCACCAGCGATGTGCGGGTGATAGTGCACCACTTCTGAGTCGATCCCCCTGCCCGAAATCCAGCGGCCGCTTTTCCAAAGATCAACGTCAACTTCTGACT
>JAHFOZ010000352.1 GCA_023261405.1 Planctomycetota bacterium | reverse complement strand
CCTGGCGGCCGCGCGCGAGATCGACCGCCTCGTCGAGGCCGACCTCGCGGCGAACGGCCTGAAGCCCAACCCGCCGCTCGACGACGCCTCCTTCGCGCGCCGCATCTACCTCGACCTCGCCGGCCGCATCCCCACCGGGCAGGAACTCCAGGACTTCCTGGCCTCGTCCACGGGCGACCGCCGGGAGGCGCTCATCGACCGCCTGCTGGAGTCGCCGGCCTACACGAGCCACCTCTTCAACTGGCTCGCCGACCTCCTCCGCGTGAAGAGCCGCCTGAACCAGGTGTCGGGCGAGCCGTACGTCCACTTCATCAAGGAGTCTCTCGCGACGAACAAGCCGTGGGACGTCTTCGTCCGGGAACTGCTGACGGCCTCCGGGCCGGCGCAGAAGCGGGGCCACGGGGCCACGGGCTACTACCTGCGCGACCGCGGGATGCCCGAGGACAACATGTCGAACACGATCACCCTGTTTCTGGGCACGCGCCTCGAGTGCGCCCAGTGCCACAACCACCCCTTCGACAAGTGGACCCAGAAGCAGTACTTCGAGATGGTGGCGTTCACGGGCGGGCTCCGGTACACGGACGACGAGTTCCCCCGCTCCCCCGAGGGCCAGCGGCTCAAGGCGCTGGGCGAGACCTTCCGCGGGGAGAAGGGCAAGGAGCGCAGCCTCGAGTCCCGCGCCTTCGGCAACCTCACGCAGTCCCTCCAGTACGGCATCTCCGGCAGCGGCACGGGTCTCTACCGGCTCCCCAAGGACTACAAGTACGAGGACGCGAAGGCCAACGAGCCCGTGAAGGCCAAGGCCATGTTCGGGAACGATGCGGGGCTGGCGGTCGAGGCCCCCAGGGAGAAGAAGGGGGCGGAGCCCAAGGGAAAGAAGGCGCCCTCGATCCGGGCGGCGGACGTGAATTCGCGGGAGGCCTATGCGAAGTGGTTGACGGCCTCCGAGAACCCGCGCTTCGCGACCGTGATCGCGAACCGGCTCTGGAAGCGCTTCTTCGGGGTCGGGGTCGTGGAGCCCGTCGACAATTTCAAGGAAGGCACCAAGCCGGCCAACCCGGAGCTCTTGAAGCACCTCGAGTCGGTCATGGTCGGGATGGGCTTCGACGTGAAGCAGTACCTTCGGGTGCTCGCGAACTCGAGGACCTACCAGCGGGAGGCTTGTCGCAAGGATTCATCCGACGAAGGGCCGTTCCGCTTCCCCGGCCCGCTCCTCCGGCGGATGTCGGCCGAGCAGCTCTGGGACTCGATGGTGACGCTCGTGGTTCCCGACGTGGATGCGACCCTCCTCAAGCCCGGCGAGGCCGCCGAGCCCGTCTACGCGGCCTACGACCGCCTGGCCAACATCGCCCCCGAGCAGGCGAAGGCCATGGTCGAGCTCGAGGTCCTCCGGCAGAAGGATCCCGCGAAGTACCGCGAGCTCAAGCAGAAGCAGGCCGAGGAGTCCCGCGCCGCGCTGAAGTCGAACGCGGAGCTCGAGAAGAAGGTCGCGGATTTGAAGGAGGCCCAGAAGGCCGCCCGGAAGAAGGGTGACGAGGCGGAGGCCAAGAAGCTGAAGGACGAGATCCAGAAGCTCGCCGGCGCCTCGGATCCCCTGCAGATGCCCGACATGAAGGCGATGTACCGGAAGGGCGGCGATACCAAGGGCGGCCTCCTGCGCGCGTCGGACCTGTCCCAGCCGGCCAACCCCGGCCACTTCCTCCGCGAGTTCGGACAGTCCGACCGGGAGCAGATCGAGGCGTCGCACCGGGACTCGTCCGTCCCGCAGGCCCTCTCGCTGCTCAACGGTTTCGTGGACAAGTCGATCCTGCCCAACGCGAAGTCGGCGATCCGGACGGTTGCGGCGGCGGCCTCGTCCCCCGCCGACAAGGTCCGCGCGATCTTCCGGGGCATCCTGAGCCGCGACCCGTCGACGCCGGAGCGCGCCGCCTGGGAAGGCGACCTCCAGAAGCGCGGCGAGGCGGCGATCCGGGACCTGCTCTGGACGCTGGTCAACACGCACGAGTTCATGTTCATCCGATAAGGAGAGCGTCATGTTGAAGAACCTGGCCGGCGGCCTGGACGACGTCTCACGGCGCGGCTTCCTGTCCGCGTCGGCGCTCTCCCTGCTGGGGGTCGGCGCCCTCCCGTTGCTCGAGGGCATACTCCCCGCGCAGGACGCCGGGTCGGTCCCCATCCGCCCGGGCGCGAAGGCGAAGAACGTCATCTACCTCTACATGTCGGGGGGGATGACGCACCTGGACACGTTCGACCTCAAGCCGGGCGCGCCCACGCAGGGCCCGACCGAGGGGGCGAAGACGAGCGCCGACGGGGTGGTCATCAACAAGCTCTTCGAGAAGCTGTCCAGGCAGATGCACCACGTGGCCGTGGTCAACTCGCTGACGTCCAACCAGGGGGCGCACCAGCAGGGCCAGTACCTCATGCACACGAGCTACATCCTCCGGGGCACGATCAAGCACCCGACCATCGGGGCGTGGATGTCGCTCATGGCGGGCAGCCGGAACGCGACCCTGCCGGCGCACGTCGCGATCGGAGGCGGGAACAACGGGGCCTCCGCGGGCTTCATGGAGCCGAAGCACGGCCCGCTGCCCATCGGCAACCCGACGTCGGGGCTGCAGAACAGCAAGCGGCCGGCGGGCGTGGACGAGGCGGCCTACGCCGGGCGCCTGAACCGCGCGCAGGAGATGAACGACGCGTTCGCCGCGAAGTACGATGTCCGCGAGGTCCGCGGCTACTCGGACATGTACGACCAGGCGGTGCGGCTGATGTCGTCGAAGGACCTCGAGGTCTTCGACCTGACCAAGGAGCCGACCGAGATGCGCCAGGCCTACGGGATGGATCCCTTCGGCCAGGGCGTCCTCCTGGCGCGGCGCCTCGTCGAGAACAAGGTCCGCTGCGTCGAGGTCCAGCTCGGGGGCTGGGATACCCACAACGAGAACTTCGAGGCCATGGAGAAGAAGCTGCCGGTGCTCGACCGCGCGCTCGGCACGCTGCTCGAGGACCTCCAGAAGCGGGGCCTGCTCGAAGAGACCCTGGTCGTCCTGGCGACCGAGTTCGGGCGCACGCCCGAGATCAAGGAGGAGCGGGAGGGCCGCGACCACTATCCGAAGGCCTTCTCCGGGCTCCTGGCCGGCGGCGGCATCAAGGGCGGGCAGACCTGGGGGAAGACCGACAAGGAGGGCCGCGAGGTCGCCGAGAAGCCCGTGACGGTGCCCGACTTCAACGCGACGATCGCCCACGCGATCGGCCTGCCCCTGGGCTTCCCGGTCCACTCCCCGTCGGGCCGGCCCTTCAAGGTCGCCGACAAGGGGACGCCGATCATGGAGCTGTTCTAGACAGGGTGAGCGGCCCCGAGCTCTTCCCTCTGCCGGCAGGTCTGCCCGTCCCGAAGGACGACGGGGCCGCGCTTCATCTTCCCGGCCTCCGCATGCCGCGGGTCATGCTCTGGTCCACCCGCGACCGGCAGATCGACGTGGCGGAGGCGTCCAGGGGCCGGGCCGTCTTCTTCTTCTACCCCCGCACGGGCCGGCCGGGCGAGGCGGTGCCGGAAGGCTGGGACGAGGTCCCGGGGGCCCGGGGCTGAACGCCCCACTGCTGCGGGTATCGCGACCGCAGCGCGGGGTTCGTGGAACTCGGGGTCCGCGTGTACGGCGTGAGCGGCCAGGATTCCGCCTACCAGAAGGAACTGGCGGAGAGGATCCGCCTCCCCTACGAGGTGCTGAGCGACCCGGACCTCGTGCTGGCGCAAGCCCTGGCGCTCCCGACCTTTGCTTTCGGGGGTGTCCGCCTCTTGAAGCGTCTCAGCCTGGTCGTCGAGGGTGGCCGGGTCGCCAAAGTCTTCTACCCGGTCTTTCCTCCCGACGAGGATGCGGGGCAGGTGTTGCACTGGCTTCACCGGGGGATATGATTCTCATCGTTCTCTAGCAGGGAGGCCCCCGTGCGCAGCTTGATCGCCCTGGCGCTCCTCGCGACGCTCCTCCAGGCCTGCGGTCCGTCCCGGGAGGCCCCGGCCCGGCGGCCGAACGTGGTCGTCATCCTCACGGACGACCAGCGCTGGGATGCCATGAGCTGCGCTGGCCACCCGTTCCTCCGGACGCCGAACATCGACCGGATCGCCGCGGAGGGCGCGCGCTTCGCCAACATGTTCGTGACCACGTCGCTCTGCTCGCCGAGCCGGGCGTCGCTCCTGAGCGGGCTCTACGCGAGCACGCACAGGATCGTGAACAACTTCACGGACTACCCGGCCGACCTGGCAGGCTATCCGCGGCGCCTCCAGGAGGAGGGCTACGAGACCGGCTACATCGGCAAGTGGCATATGGGGGAGGATACGGACGAGAAGCGCCCCGGCTTCGACTACTGGATGAGCCACAAGGGCCAGGGGACCTACTTCGACACCACGTTCAACGTGAACGGCGACCGGAAGCTGCTCAAGGGTTACTACACGGAGGTGGTCACGGACCACGCGGTGGAGTGGATCAAGCGGCCCCGGGAGAAGCCCTTCCTCCTCATGCTGGGGCACAAGGCGCCGCACTCGCCGAACACCCCGGAGCCGAAGTACGCGGGGAGCTTCGATGACGTCGACATCCGGTACCCGGCCAGCGCCTCGGCGCTCCAGGGGAAGCCCAAGTGGGTGGAGGACCGGAAGTCCACGTGGCATGGCATCTACGGCCCGCTCTTCGGGGCCCGCGAGCGCTCCCCCGATCCCAGCCCCGAGGGAGAGAAGGACTTCGCGCGCTTCCTCCGCGCCTACTTCGCCACGATCCGCTCGGTGGATGACTCCGTGGGGCGCGTCACCGAGGCGCTGCGCGAGTCGGGGCAGCTCGACGACACGCTCCTGGTCTTCGTCTCCGACAACGGCTTCTTCCTGGGCGAACACGGGATGATGGACAAGCGCACGATGCATGAGGCCAGCATCCGCGTGCCGCTCCTGGTCCGCTATCCGAAGCTCGTCCCGCAGGGCCGGGTCGTCCAGGAGATGGTCCTCAACATCGACCTCGCCCCCTCGATCCTCGAGGTGTGCGGCGCGAAGCCGCTGCACGGGATCCACGGCGCCTCGTGGGTCCGCCTCCTGCGGGGGGACGCGCGTGGCTGGCGGACCTCGTGGTACTACGAGTACAACTACGAGAAGCAGTTCCCCTACACGCCGAACGTCCGCGGCGTCCGCACCGACGACTGGAAGTACATCCGCTATCCCCACGGGGACGGGACCGGCGACCGCCACAAGGAGGAACTCTACAACCTGAAGGACGATCCGCTCGAGATGCGGAACCTCATCTTCGATCCAAGGATCTCGTGGAAGCTCAGCGAGCTGCGCCTGGAGCTGCAGAAAGTCCGGAACGCCGTGACGCGCGGGACCGACCTCATGCCGGTCGACGAGGGCATCAAGACCGAGCTCCCGGACGCGAAGATCCGATGAGTCGCGGCCTCCTGCTTGCCGTCCTGGCCGCGTGCGGGGCCGTGGCGCCTCAAGAAGCGGTGCGCGTGACGGCGACCGTCGAGACCGACCCCATCCACCATGCCGGCGATTCGGCGGACGACCCGGCGATCTGGGTCCACCCTTCCGATCCCGCGCTGAGCACCGTCATCGGCGACGACAAGAACGGGGGGATCTGCGTCTACTCCCTCGACGGGAAGGAGCTCCAGTATATCGACGGCGGGAAGGACCTGAACA
>JAHFOZ010000351.1 GCA_023261405.1 Planctomycetota bacterium | reverse complement strand
GCGTGGCGGCTGAGAACTTCGACGAGGACCTTCTTCGATTGGGGGTCCTCCCAATCGGTGTTGTTGTAGATCTTGTCGATGATGAACTCGTGGAGCGACACCGAGCGCGCCGCCTTTTGCGCCAGGAGCTCGAGCTTCCCGTCCTCAGTGTCGAGCCCGACGAACTGCTGGAAGAAGCTGTCCTGCGCGAGGAAGTCCTTGGCGGCCTTCTCGATCTCGCTGTGGGCCTCGCCGTTTCCAACCACGTCTCGCTTCATTCGACCAGCTCCGAGAAATCGAACTCGGTCTTGGAGAGGATCTTCTGGGCGTCGGCGAGGCTCGTGACCTTGCGGACCTCCGCCGAGCGCGCCTCCTGGTTGAGTTGCGCGCCGAGGGCGCTGTCGAGGCTCCGCACCGCGGCGTCGGACGCGACCCCGAACTGCTCGGTCGGGTCGACGGCCTTGGGGATGACCCGCTTCTCCGGAGGGAAGCGCAGGTTCCACTTCCCGCAGGCGCTCCTGAGGTTGAAGACGCAGTCCTCGCAGGCCGGCTTCGCGATGAGGACTGCGTTCCGCGAGATCTGGCCGGCGCTGACGGCGTCGACGGCCTTCCTGGCACCGAGCGCCTTGAGTGCGTCGGGCACGCCGGAGTGGATCGGATCCTGGCAGTTGAAGTGCGTCGCCGCGACCCGCACGCCGCGGACGGAAGTCAGGGCGTAGACGAGCGCGTCGTCGTACGTGACGGCGGAAGCGGTCTTCGAGAGGCTGTGGCCGACCTCGCTCGCGGCCTTGCCCATGTTCTCCTTGAGCGAGAGCCTCCGGAGGATCTCCGCGGCCGCCTGGTTGAGCGCCCGGACCAGGGCTTCAGGCGTCGGGCCCTTGGCCATGATCACGGCCTTGAAGATGTCCCCCTTCACGCGGCCGTCGAGTTTCTGGTGGAGGACCTTGTCCTCGGGCGGGAGCGGGCCCGCCGGATGGCTCGAGGCCTTCGGAAGCGCGGGCTTGGGCCCCTTGCCGGGCTCGCGATAGAGCGGCAGGCCGAAGACCCCGCAGGCCTCCCCGCCGCCCGGAGTCGCCTGGCGGAACCGGCAGCCCTTGCAGAGGTCGCCCTCGACCACGTAGGCGAGGCGATCGAGTCCGCCCCGCTTCTCCTGGAGGACCTTCCGGGCCTTCCGGCAGTCGTCGGCCAGGGGCGAGTAGTACTGGCCGCCGAGGGACGCCTCTTTCTGGAGGAGCCCCTTGAGCTGGTCCTTCCAGGCGGCATCGCCCAGCATCTCCTTGAGGCGCTGCGCGCCGAACGTCTGGCGCAGGCGCTCGCCGGCCTCCTCCTTGGAGCGGCCCATGAGGAGATCCCACCACCCGAGGCGCAGTGCCGCCTTCTTCATGGCGGCGAGCGGCAGGCCTTCGATCGCATCCTGCTGGCGCTTCATGTATTCCCGGGCGTGCCACTGGTTGTAGTCGCTGGGCATCGGGATCTGGAAGCCTTCCATCCACGACAGGTCGAGGAACGTGACGGGCTTGGCAACCGGATAGAGCGCGTCGTCGAAGACGTTCTTGTCGAACGCCGACTTCGTCCCGAACGTCACCTCGAGGGGCTCGGACTTCATGATCTCGATGGGCATCTTCGTTTCGCGCATCGGCAGCTCCGTCTAAAACAGGAAGTTGACTTCGGTGACCTCTGCGTCAGGCTTCTGCAGGGGTTCCTTGGCCGCTTCCTTGGGCGGCTCCTTGTCGAGCTTGGCCACGAGTTCAACGCCCGCCTCCGTCTCCTGGGCCAGGGCGTCGACTTTTTCCTTGATGGCGTCGATCCGGCGCTTAATCGCCTCGAGGTCGAGGGACACCTTGGAGCCGGAAGCGAAGGCCTCGCCGCCGTGCTTCTTGATGTGGGCCGCGAATCCCGCGGAGAGCTGATCCAGCTCCTGCTTCACCGCCGCGATCCGTTCGACTCTCGCGATCGTCATTTCTTGGCTCCCGCGGGCGAAACCCCCTTCTCCTGGCGCTCGAGCGTGGGGTCGCGGAACGGCGCGCGGCGCCACCAGCCCCAGACCGTGGGGTTGGTCAGGACGTTGTGCTCGTAGACCTCGATGTCGCCCTTGTGGATCATGGGAACGGGCCGCACCGCTTCCTTGGTCTTGAGTTCGTCGGCGGGCATCACCTGGACTTCGTAGCCCTCGATCTTGATGGGGATGACGTCGGAGAGGCCGGTGTGGGTCACGTAGACGACGACCACCGGCTTGCGGCCCTTCTTCGAGCGTCCGGGGGCGACGGCGACGACGCCGGGGATCTTGAGGAGCATCCCCGAGTAACCCTGGACGATCTCGTCGATCGACTTCTTGTCGGAATCGGAGTAGATCCAGCGCCCGCTCTTCTGGTCGAACTGGGGAGTCATGAAGCCGTAGCCGTCCTTGGGGATGCCCGTCGCGTAGTTTTTCAGGATGAAGGACGCGAGCGAGCCTCCGGGCTCCGCCTTGACCTCCACCTTCCGCCTCTGCACCTCGAGGAGCAGCTTCGCGCGGGCGTTCTTGACGTCGGTCCGGTCCACGGATTCCGCATTGTGCTGCATCAGATTGACGCTCTTGAGAAGCGGGGAGTCCTTGCCAGGGTCCGGCTTGTGGGCCTTGGCCATCGCCTTGAGCATTCCGACGATGTGCCCGATCATGTACTTGACGGCGTGGCCCACCCAGTCTGTATGGACGATCGTCTCCACCAGCTTCCAATTCTGTGCGAACGCGGCGTCGCGCAGCGATTTGAAGGGCGGGATCTCGAATTCGGAAGTGAGCTTGGCGACCTCGTTGGCCACGTCGCGGTGGACTTTCTCGAGGTCGTGCACCTGCCGGCCGATGCGCGCCAGGATGGTGCGAAGCCGCCCCAAGATCCGGTCGATCTGGCGGAGAACCTCGTCGACGCCGGCCTGGTGATGCTCGCGAAGATGAAGCGTCCAGTGGCCGATCGTCAGGTAGAAGTCCGGCAGCGTGTTGATGAGCCGACGGACCTCGTTGTCGATCGCGACCCAGAGCTTCCCGCCGGCGGGGGACTCGCGATCGGCGACCTGGACGTCGGTCTCGAGCTGCCGGTAGATCTGGCGGACCTGCTCCTCCTTGGGGTCCTCGGCGGGCTCGTCTTCGGCGGCGCGGCGCACCCAGCGGGACAGGACGCGGTCGATGGTGCTCACCGGGTCCTCCCCGGCTCGTGCGGCCGATCCTGCCGGTACATCTGGACGTCCGGTGGCCCCTGGATGGACGGCGTGACGTAGTCCTGCAGCGGGTAGTAGTTCGGCAGCCGGCCCATGCCCGGACCGCCGAACGGGGTGAAGTCCCTCGGATAATCCGCCGACCGGTAGATCTCCGGCTCCCCATCGCCGCCCTCGAGGACCTCGACGGGCATCAGCCGGATGCCCGGGATGCGCCGGATCTGCTCGACCAGGAGTTCGACGTCCGAGCCCTCCTTGGCGTGGACGCGGAGGGTGTCGCCGTCGACCTCCGTGCGATCGACCTGGGGCAGTATCTCGACGGCGGTGCGGACGTCGTCCGGCCCGAAGGCTGCCTTGTGGAAGAGGGCGCCGAAGAGGCGCGGCTTGGCGCCCTTCCGCGTCTTGCCCTTGATGGCCCCGCTATCGGCGAGCTCCAAGAGGACCAGTTTCCGCTTGCCCGGGGACATCCAGAGCGGATTGTGCCCCGTGAACACCGCCTCACGGAAGAACTTCCGGGCGACGTCCCGGACGAGATCGGCCTCGTCCTGCCGGGTGCGCTTCCGCTCCTCGCTCCTGAACCAGTCGGGGATGGCCCGCTCCCACGGGGGCGGCCAGCCAATGGCGCGCTCGCGGCGGACGGACGTCGGCTCCGGCGCGGGCGTCACGAACTTCGAGAGCTTCGGCCAGTGGGTGTCGTCGATCAGGCCGCGGAAGCGCTTGAGGGCGGTCCCCAGGCCGTAGGCCTCCTGCATGCGCCAGAAGGCGCTGTACAGGAAGCCGTCGAGCCCCGAGAGCGCCATGTCGACCGTGAGGCGCTCTTCCGGGCTAAGGCTTTCCAGCGTTTGCGGGGCGGTCCCGCTCAAACACCTGGTCATCCGTGATCCTCTCGACGATGTAGCCCTTGCCGTCCTCTGCCTTCTTCAGCTGCCAAAAGTCCTTCTCCGACGGCCGGATGTAGAGGTTGGAGGCAACCTTGACGAGCCCCCCCTTGGGCAGTTTCAGCATCACCGCCCCGCGCTGATAAAAAGACTCGTTACGGCCCCGCCAGGACGAGCGAGGCGGTGCGCCACTTCCCCTGTTTCTCCACCAGGATCAGGTACCGGCTCATCATGAGGCGGTAGATCTTCAGGTACTTCCTGAGGCGGTCCCGGAGCGGCTGCGGGCGGTTGGGATCACGCGCGCAGGACTCCAGCCGCCGGACCCCGTGCTGGAGCGTCAGGCGGACCTTGAAGGTCGATCGCCCGAGCTTCTTGGCGACCCGACTCTGGCTGGAGAACCTGAGGAACTCCTTCATGACGGTCGCGGTGAACGGCTCCTCTGCGAAGATCCAGTTGATGTCCTGGTAGACCTGGGCGAGCCGGCCCTTGACGTCCAGGATGTCCATGAGCTTGTCGATGAACTTCAGGCGCTCCTTGGCGCGCTTGAGGCGGTAGCAGATGGCCTCCTGGGTGACGCCGTAGCCCTTGGCGATCTGCCCCTGGGACCGGCCCTTGAGGTAGTAGAGCTGGAGGAAGGATCGCTCGCGGTCTGGAAGAAACTGCAGCATCCGGCGGAGGCGGACGACGAGGGCGGTGCGTTGGGCTTCTTCGTCCAGGGGCTCGTCGTCATCGGCGAACGGGTCCTTGGGGAGCGTGATGATCTTCGAGAGCCACCCCTGGCGAACCTTGAGGTTCTCCATCTGGGCGGTGTCCACGCCGTGGATCCAGCGTGAGTGCGTACGACGTGTCATTTTGCCCGCCCATTCCGCCAGATCTCAAGATCGACCACGCGCACCTTGACGACCGTGTTCTGGTTCTTGGCCATGGCCGGATCGGTGACGTGGACCATGGCCGTCCCGTTGTCGCAGGTGACGACCCGACCCTCAAGATTCTGCTGGCTTCCCCGGAGGATGAGGACCGGCGTGCCCTTGCGGATCTTGCGGGTCTGGAGTTGCACCACACGGCGGGAGAGCACGCGAAGCTGCAGCTCCGGGATGGCCGCGATCACGGTCGTGCCGTTCGTGCCGGTGCTGACGACCGTGGACACATAGGGCGACTGGGCGAGCGCGCAGATCCCCTCCGGGTCGCTGGTCTTGCAGCGCACGAACAAGTACCCGAGGGACTGCGTCATCTCCCCCAGGTCGTACACTTCGATGGTGGGAACGCGCCTGCGGAAGTCGTCGACCACCAGATCGAATTCCGACTTCTCGCCCACCGGAGAGAGTTCTGTGGCAAACCAGCCGCCGCTCTCCATGTACCTCTCGCTCTCCTCAACCGACTACGACAACGGTTTCCCCCTACGGCGACTTGCGTGGTGCCGGCTCCAGTTCCTTGTAGAACTGCCGGACCGAGTCCAAGTCCTCTGCCTCCGTAGGCGCTCCGTCCTTCCCCGCCTTCTTCTTGACGCCGAGACGCCTGAGATGACTATAGTCCTTGACCATCCCTTTTGCGCCGTCCGTGTAATTTCGCATTTCCTCGACGTGCTGAATCTTGAGCATGTCCGCCCGCGCCGCCTGTCCTGCCGGATCGTC
>JAHFOZ010000350.1 GCA_023261405.1 Planctomycetota bacterium | reverse complement strand
CACGGCCGGCGGCGCGGCGGGGGGGACGCCTCCCGGGCCGGAGAGTTCCGGGGCCTCCGGCGAGAAGAAGGACGACCCCAAAGGAACGCGGGCGGGTCCCAGGACGAACAAGACCACGTCGACGCCAAAGATCCCGATCCGGAAGAAGAAGCCCGGCCCGCCGAACGGCGACAACTCGAACTCGCAGTACGCCGCGCTGGGCCTCCGCGCCTGCCTGGATGCGGGCATCGACGTCGAGACCGGCGTGCTCCAGAAGGCCCGGCAGTGGTGGATGCGCTCGCAGAACTCGGATGGGGGCTGGGGCTACAACGGGAACGGAAACATGGGCGGCGGCGACGAGAACGAGACGGGCGTCTCGAACACCAGCTACGGCAGCATGAGCGTGGGCGCCGTGGGCGCGATGTGCATCTACGACTACTACCTCGGCATGGACTTCAAGGGGGACACCTCGGTCAAGAAGGGCCTGGACTGGCTCTTCAAGCAGTACGACGTGACGAAGAACCCGAAGAAGAAGGACTTCGCCTACCTGTACTACCTCTACGGCCTGGAGCGGGTGGGCATGCTCTACGGCACGGAGAAGATAGGGACCTACGAGTGGTATCCCGACGGGGCGACCGAGCTCCTCCGCACGCAGCAGGGCGGCGTCTGGACGCCGAGCGACACGCTGCCGCGCGAGCCGCACGTGAACACCTGCTTCGCGATCCTTTTCCTCCGCCGGGGCACGATGCCCCTGAGGCCCGTGGCCACCGGCGGCGGGCGCGACTCGGGGGGCGGGCGGCCGGACGTGGCCAACCCGGGTGCTCCCCAGAACCCCGGAGCGGGCGCCGTGGGAGTGGCGGGCAGCCCGGTGGCGAGGACCGTGGAGTCCATCGCCCCCGGTTTCCGGCTCTCCGGCTTCAAACCCGGGACGGGGACCGCGCTCGCGGAAGCCGGGGGACGCAAGGACGTGCTCGTCGTGTACCCCGCCGCCTTCTCCACCCCCGCGGTCTTCCGCCGCCTGATGTCCATTCCCGGCGGGAAACCCTCGCTCAAGCTCACCGTGGGACATTCGGATAAGGGCTCCTGGGAACTCGTCGTGCGCGTGGACACCAAGGACCTCCTCTCGAAGGTGATCGGACCGGACACGTCGAGCGGCGGCTGGCTGGAGCTGGACGTGCCGCTGGACGGCTTTGCGGGCAAGAACGACATCCTCGTGGAAATCTACTCCCGGTCGTCGGGGCGGGACGAAGACGCGGCCTACTGGTCGTTCGCGACCGTCAAGTCGGAGTAGCGGCCGCGGCGCGCGTCGCGTCGCGCCTTCCCGGGACGATGGACCGTCGCGATTATCTCATTCCTTTTGCGCAAATTCTCACGCGGGAACGTTGAAAATGTGCGGGACCCGAAAGGGCTCCGCGCCGTATCCATGCTGACCGGAGGTGGGGCATGTTCGCGACCTTGAAGGCGTCGTTCGCCCTCGGCGTGCTCGGCGCGCTTCTGGGCTCCACCCTCCAGCAGCCGGACCCGGGCGTCGTCCCCGCCGGCGCCGACGGCAAGCCGCTCAACCTGGGCTTTGAGACCGGGACGCTCAGGGACTGGACGGCCACGGGCGACGCGTTCGACAAGCAGCCCGTCAAGGGGGACCTCGTTTCCGCGCGGCGGAAGGACATGAAGAGCGGCCACGCGGGCGAGTACTGGATCGGCGGGTTCGAGGTCGCGGGCGACAAGGGGCAGGGGACGCTCACATCGGTCCCCTTCAAGGTCACGCACCGCTGGGCCAGCTTCCTCTCTGCGGGAGGGACCACCGATGCCACGGCCGTCGAGCTTGTCCGGGCCGACCAGCCGGAGAAGCCTTTCCTGCGGGTGTCCGGCGAGGAAAGCGAGGACCTCAAGTCCACGGTGGTCGATCTCGAGCCGCACCTTGGGAAGGAGATCTTCATCCGGCTGGTGGACAAGCATGCCGGTCACTGGGGCCATCTGAACTTCGACGATTTCCGCTTCTACGAGGCGCGGCCCAAACTGGCCGACACGCGGAACCCGAACGCGAAGCTGGCGCAGGACGCCTACAAGCACAACGGACTCCCGCCCGAGGAGGCGGCCAAGGCGATGACCCTTCCCGAGGGTTTCAGGGTCACGCTCTTCGCCGGCGAGCCCGACGTCTACCAGCCCATCGCGATGGCCCTCGACGAGCGCGGCCGGCTCTGGATTGCGGAGAACTACGACTATCCCATCTGGAAGCCCCCCGCCCAGGGCGGCAAGTGCCGCATCGTGGTGTTCGAGGACACGGACAACGACGGGAAGCACGACAAGAAGACGGTGTTCGCGGAGGGGATCAACTTCATCAGCGCGCTCGAGGTCGGCTTCGGCGGCGTCTGGGTCGGCGCGCCGCCCTACCTGCTTTTCTATCCGGACAAGGATCGGGACGACAGGCCTGACGGCGAGCCCGTGGTCCTCCTGGACGGCTGGGAGCACAACGACACGCACGAGACGATCAACACCATGATCTGGGGTCCGGACGGCTGGCTCTACGGCTGCCACGGGGTGTTCACGCATTCGAATGTCGGCAAGCCCGGAGACCCGCCGGAGAAGCGTCAGAGGATCAACGCCGGGTACTGGCGCTACCACCCGATCAGGCACGAGTTCGAGCTCTTCGCCGAGGGCTGCAGCAACCAGTGGGGGATCGACTTCAACGACCAGGGCCAGGCGCACGCCACGGCGTGCGTGATCCCGCACCTTTACCACGTCATCCAGGGCGGGCGCTACCAGCGGCAGGGCGGCAGCCACTTCAACCCGTACACGTACGAGGACCTCAAGACGATCGCCGACCACCGCCATTACGCCGGCGCCCGCGGCCCGCACGCCGGCAACAACCTCTCGGACTCCGAGGGCGGCGGCCACGCCCACTGCGGAGCCATGTTCTATCTGGGCGATGCGTTCCCCGACGCCTACCGGAACAAGCTCTTTTTCTCGAACGTCCACGGGGCGCGGGTGAACATGGATGTGCCGGAGCCGAAGGGGTCGGGGTACGTGGGGCGCCACGGGCCGGACTTCCTCCTGGCGAACGACCGCGCGTCGCAGATTCTGAACCTGCGCTACGGCCCCGACGGCGGCGTCTACATCATCGACTGGTACGACAAGCAGCAGTGCCACACCATGAACCCCGCGCAGCACGACCGCAGCAACGGCCGGATCTTCAAGGTCACGTACGGCGCGGCGAAGCCCGCGCAGGCAGACCTGAACAAGATGGAGAACGGCGCGCTGGCCGAACTGGCCCTCCACAAGAACGACTGGTACGTCCGGCACGCCCGCAAGGTCCTTCAGGAGCGCAAGGCGGATGTCCAGGTTCGCCTGGACGAGATTGCCGCGAAGAACCCGGACTCCACGCGGGTGCTGCGCGCGATGTGGGGGCTGCAGGCCACCGGGCAGTTCACGGAGGCCCGCGCGCTCCGCGCCCTCAAGCACGCCGACGCGTATGTCCGGGGCTGGGCCGTTCAGCTTTCCTGCGAAGACCGCGCCCCGTCGGACGCCCTGCGCGCGCAGTTCCTGGAGCTGGCGAAGGCG
The DNA here is from genome assembly GCA_023261405.1 of Planctomycetota bacterium. Lineage (GTDB taxonomy): Bacteria > Planctomycetota > MHYJ01 > MHYJ01 > JACPRB01 > JACQFK01. Next base: position 2,153 of record JAHFOZ010000350.1, on the reverse strand, counting down.
GACCCGTCACCCGTCGTGCGGCTTTACCTCGCCTCCGCGGCGCAGCGGATCGCGCCGGAGAAGCGGCGGGAATTGCTTGAAGCGCTGCTGGAACACGGCGAAGATGCCGATGATCAGAACCTGCCGCTGATGTACTGGTATGCCGTCGAGCCGCTGATCGGGGCCGACGCGGCGGCGAACGCGGCGTTTCTGGGGAAGTGCAAGGTCGCCAAGGTGCGGCAGTTCATCACCCGGCGGATGACCGCGGGCGGGAAATAGGATGGGGACGAAATGATCAGGCCACTGCTCTTCCTGCTCGCGCTGGCGGCCCCCGTGCAAGGGGACGACACGCTCTCCGTCCTTGTCGGCGTCCTGAAAGACAGCGACGATCCTTCCTTTCAGCTCGACATCCTCAAGGGAATCCGCGATGGACTGAAGGGCAAGACGGGCATGAAAATGCCCTCGGGCTGGGCCGAGCTCGCCGGGAAGCTCTCGAAGAGCGGCAACGAGGAAGTCCGCGGCCTGATCCAGGCGCTCTCGTCCAGCTTCGGCGACCTGAAGTCGCTCGAAGCCCAACGGAAGATCGTGGCGGACGCCGCGGCGGACGCGGCCGGCCGGAAGGGCGCGCTGGAAACCCTGCTCGGCGTGCACGACGCGGCGTTGCCGCCCATTTTGCAGGCGGTCCTGGCCGATGCGGCGATGCGCGGCTCCGCGATCCGCGCGCTGGCGGCGTACGATGACCCGAAGACCCCCGCTTCCGTGCTCGCGGCGTACCCGGCGCTGGACGTCTCCGAGAAGCGCGACGCGGTGAACACCCTGGCTTCGAGGAAGGGCTACGCGAAGGAACTCGTGGCCGCCGTGCAAAGGAAGGTCGTCGCGAGGGGGGACCTCACGGCCGCGACGATCCGCCAGCTGCGCGAGCACGCCGACAAGGAGATCGATTCCTGGATCGACTCCGAGTGGGGCACCGCGCGAAACTCGCCCGAGGCGAAGCTCAAGGAGATCGCCGAGTGGCGGAAATTCATCACCTCCAGCCCGAGGGGCGAAGCGTCCCGCGGCCGCGCGGTCTGGACGAAGACCTGCATGCAGTGCCACACGCTCTACGACGGCGGGGGCAAGGTGGGGCCCGAGCTCACGGGCGCCAACCGGTCGGACCTCGAGTACCTGCTGCAGAACATCCTGGATCCCAGCGCCGTGGTGGGCAAGGACTACCAGGCCACGACGATCCGCCTGAAGAGCGAGCGCGTCGTGAGCGGGATCATCCGCCACGAGGACGAGAACCAGGTGACGATGATGACGGAGAACGACGTCATCATCATCCCCAAGAAGGAGATCGACGCGCGGAAGACGAACGAGATCTCCATGATGCCCGAGGGCCTGCTCGGCAACATGCGCAGGGACGAGGCGGTGGACCTCTTCGCCTACCTGCAGACGACGTCGCAAGTCCCGCCGGCCGCAGGTCAGGGCGGCGAGGAGAAGATCTTCAACGGGAAGGACCTGGAGGGCTGGGAGGGCGATGCAAAGACCTGGTCCGTCGAGGACGGGGCTATCGTGGGGAAGGGGCCGCAGAAGAAGAACCAGTTCCTCTACCACAAGACGCCCGTGGCGGACTTCCGGCTGATCGTGGAGGTCAAGCTGGTGCCGAACTCCGAGAACAGCGGGATCCAGTTCCGCACGGAGAAGCTGGCCGACGGCGTGGCCAGGGGCTACCAGGCCGACGTGGGGAAGGGGTGGTGGGGGAAGCTCTACCACGAACACGGCCGCGCGCTGCTCTGGGACAAGCCCGGGGACCAGCACGTGAAGGCCGACGACTGGAACGTCTACGAGGTGCTCGCGGTCGGCACCAAGATCCGCACCGCGATCAACGGGAACCTCTGTGTCGACTTCGAGGACGCCAAGGCCGACCCCGTGAAGGACATGAAGGGGTTCATCGCCTTCCAGGTCCATTCGGGCGGGGCGGTGGACGTCCGCTTCCGGAATCCGCGCGTGGAGCACAATCCCAAGTTCGAACTCAAGACCGTGGAGAAGAAATGATCAAGATCGCCGCGTTCTCGGCACTCCTGGTGGCGGCCGCCGCCGACCTCGACCACGTGACGCTCACGTGGAAGAAGCACGTCCTCACGGAGACCTTCCACAGCGAGGGGGCCTCGGTGGGCGATTTCAACAAGGACGGC
>JAHFOZ010000349.1:2017-5717 GCA_023261405.1 Planctomycetota bacterium | reverse complement strand
TCAGCATGCCCGCGAAGATGGACGGCAGCACCGGGCTCTACCGCGGCCGCTTCGGGACCGAGGCGCAGAGCCACTCGGCCGCCACCAGCCTGGTCTACGGGATGCCCTGGCGCTTCTGGGACACCTGGCAGGCGCGCGAGTTCGACAACACGATGGTCTACTACCAGTGGTCCACCCGGATGGATCAGGCCAACTGGCGGTCGATGCGGTGGGACCAGGAAATCCCGGCGAGCGACAAGAACGTGCAGGTCCACGCGATCGTCCGCCTGGACGGGAAGGGCGAGTTCTGGGACCCCCCGCAGGTGAACGAGGGCTCGCTGTTGTACGAGTTCCTCCTGCCCGGGACGAAGAACTCCATCAACCGCGTGGGCTACCAGAATGAGGCCGGGCAGTTCGACCTCCGCTTCACCGTGGAATACAAGCAGGGAAGCTTCGATCCCCTGGCCCCCGAGCAGACGCCCAGCTGGAAACGCGCCCCCCGGATCACGCAAGTCCAGGTGGAGTACGACCGCCCCAACGTGACCCACTACCATGAAGACCGCTAGCGTTTCTCCTGTCTCCGTTCGCTCCGTGTCCTCTGCGGTGAGATTCCGTCGGTCCCCCGGCATGACCCTGGTGGAGCTCCTCGTGGCCTTCGCCATCTTCATCATGCTCCTCGGCGCGCTCGTCTCGCTGACCACCAACAGCCTCGCGACGTGGGCCACGGGCGAGGCTCGCAAGGAGGTCTACGACCGCGCCCAGGGGGTGCTGGAAACCCTGGCGAGGGACCTGCGGAACGTCTACATCGAGAACGACGTCTACGACGACGGCGCCAAGCAGCTCCAGCCGCCCGCCTTCGCCTGCGACGCGGACAAGGAGCGCCGTCAGCGGCTCCGCTTCGTGCGGACGGGGGACCCGAACGTCATGAGGGTCCCGATGCAGAGGGCTCCCACGATCGTGGCCCCCATGTACTATGGCCAGCAGTGGGAAGTGGCCTACGTGATGGACCCCGACCCCTCGAAGAACATCCTGTGGAGGGGCGTGCGCGGCTACGACCGGAGGTCGACGGGCACGCTGTTGAGGGTGGCCGAGTACGACCAGCCGTCGGACCCGCTCTTCACCTCGTGCTTCCGTCCGGTGGAGACCGGCGTCCTCCACCTGGAGTTCCGCTTCTGGACCCAGTACACCAGCACGTGGGACACGGACATGAAGGTGCAGCGGGTCGCCGCGAACTCCAAGCAGGCCGTGGGGCCCGAGACGCGCTGGGACTCGATGAGACAGGACAGGAGCTTCTATTTCTACAAGAAGTCGAACACCCCCATCGCGGATGCGTCGAACCCGGACTTCGTCTACCCGGAGATCGTGCAGATAGTCGCGGTGATCGAGTCGTCGACGCCCGACCAGCACGGCATCCGCCTCTCCACGGGATGCGACGACCGGGCCACGACGATCGTCCTCACGCACACGGACGGGCTTCCCGACGCGCCGGGGATGGTCAAGGTCGAGGGGGAGTGGCTGGAGTACGGCGGGAAGACGTACACGGATCTCACGGGCGTGAAGCGGGGCGCGCGCGGGACGGCGGCCCAGGCCCACCCGGCCATGGCGCCCGTGCATCACGGGTTGACGTTCACCACCGACGTTCGCGTCGCGTCCTACCGGGAGGCGCATCAGCCGTGATGAGGATGAAGAAAGGTGAATCGGGAATGGAGGGGTCGGGGGAGACCGTCGCGCGGAGCGCCCCCCCGGGTCTTGATTCTCGATCCTTGATTCGTCGTCGCGGCTTCACGCTCCTGGAGGTGCTGATCTCCATCATGATCCTCGTGCTGGCGGTCTCGTCGATCCTGCCGCTCTTCGCCGTGGCGGGCACCTCGCACAAGCGGGGGATCGACCAGGCCCACCTGGCCTGGCTGGCGCCGCGCGTGGCCGCACGGGTGCAGGAGCAGTTCTACGACGCCAAGCCCAAGGAGATCGAGGGCTACATCCGGGAGCTGGCCGACGGCAGCCTTCTGGTCGACAACATCGGGAAGAGGCTCGACGGGAAGGCGGGGGCCACGTACACCTTCTTCGCGACCTTCACGCCCGTGAGCAGGAGCGGGCAGGGCGACCTCGCCGCGAACACCGCATTCCACCTTGACGTGGAGGTCAACTACCTCGAGGCGGGCGCCGACCAGGCCGAGAAGTTCCACACCATCGTCCTGCGGAAGCTGCTCCGCTGAATGGACTGGACCCGCACGGCGGTGTCTGCGCTGCTCCGGGAGAGGGGGCTCCGCCTCAAACGGTCGCTCGGGCAGAGCTACCTCGTGGACCGCAACTTCCTCGAAGCGCTCGCGCGCGACACGGGGGCGGGCGCGGGCGATGATGTCGTCGAGATCGGCTCGGGCCTCGGGAACCTCACGGAGTTCCTGGCGGCCCGCGCCCGGCACGTCTGGGCGTTCGAGATCGATCCGCGCATCCACGCGCTTTCCCGGAAGCTGATCGGCCGGCTTCCGAACGTGACGCTCGTGTGCGCCGACGGCGCCGCGTTCGAGGAGCACGCGAAGCCCGCGGGGCCGCTCCGGATCGTTTCGAACCTGCCGTACTCCGACTGGGAGCGTCTGGTCCTGCGCGCGCTCTCGACCCCCCTCGAGGTGTCGACCTACACGTTCATGGTCGAGGCCGACCTGTATGAGCGGCTCAGCTCGAAGCCGGGGACGAAACGCTACGGGCCGGTCCCCGCGTTGCTCCAGGGCGCATGCGCGATGCGGAAGCTGCGGCGTGCGGGGAAGGGGCTCTTCGTGCCGCCGCCCCGCGTGGACTCCGTGGTGTTCGAGCTGCGCCGCACCCGGCCCGGCCTCGATTTCACGGCGGCGGAAGCGCGCCTGCGGCAGCTCTTCGTCCAGCGCCGCAAGAAGTGCGAAGCGGCGGGCGGCCGCCGGGTGGAGGCGCTCGAACCGGCGGAACTCCTGAAGCTGACCTGACCGTGCCCCCGAATTCGCTTGACAGAGGGGCTTTCGGGGCTATGCTTCTCTGTCCGCAGGGGAGGGGTATTTGGCGCTGATCTCGGAAGAGACGATCCTCGAGGTGAAACGGGCGCTCGAGATCCACGAAATCGTGTCGGGGTACTTCCCGCTGAAGCGCTCCGGATCCAACTACAAGGCCCGCTGCCCCTTCCACGAAGAGAAGACCCCGTCGTTCAACGTGAACCCGGAGAAGCAGATCTTCATCTGCTTCGGATGCGGCAAGAAAGGCGACGTGATCCGTTTCGTCATGGAGTACGACAAGCTCGACTACCCCGACGCGATCCGCCTCCTGGCGGACCGGGCGGGGATCGCGGTCAAGTACGCCGACGGCGGCCCCGCGGGGCCCGACCGGCGCGAGATCGCCCGGGTGAACGAGTGGGCGCAGGGCGTTTTCCGCTCGCTGCTGAAGACCGCGCCCGAGGCCGAGGTTGCGAGGCAGTTCCTCGTGCGCCGCGGCGTCAACGACGAGACCGCCGAGACGTTCGGCCTGGGCTTCTCGCTGGACTCCTGGGACGGGCTCCTCATCCGCGCCCGCAAGGCGGGCATCAGCGACGCGCTCCTCGTCTCCGCCGGCCTGGCGATCGAGCGCGAGTCGAAGACCGGCTGCTACGACCGTTTCCGCGGGCGGGTCATGTTCCCCATCGGCGACGCGCGGGGGAAGACGATCGCCTTCGGCGCCCGCACCTTGGTCGACGACGAACCGAAGTTCATCAATTCGCCCG
>JAHFOZ010000349.1:0-2007 GCA_023261405.1 Planctomycetota bacterium | reverse complement strand
GTCTATATCGTGGAAGGGTACCTCGATGTCATCATCCCCTTCCAGGCCGGGGTGCGCGGCCTGGTGGCCACGATGGGGACGGCGCTCGGGAGCGACCACCTCAAGCTCCTCCGCCGCAACGAGGTCCGGAAGGTGGTCCTCCTCTTCGACTCGGACGCCGCCGGGCAGAAGGCGAGCGAGCGCGGGCTGGACCTCCTGCTCTCGGAGGACGCGGACCTCTTCGTGGCGGAACTGCCGCCCGGCATGGACCCGGACGACGTGGTCCTCAAGGAGGGGCCCGACCGGCTGCGCGAGTGCCTGGCAAAACCCCGGGAGATCTTCGACTTCCTGATGTCGTCGCTCACGGCGCGTCACGGCGGGGAGACGCCCGCCACACGGGCGCGGATCGTCGAGGAGATGCTGGCGCGTCTGGCGCGTATCCCGGATGCCGTCAAGCAGGAGCTCCTGCTTCAGCAGCTGGCCCTGCGCTTCGGGCTGGAGGAGCGGACCCTGAGGGGCCGTCTCGATCAGCCAGCGCCGTCTCCCAAGGCGGCCGCCGCGCGCCCGGTGCCGCCCGAGGCCCCCCCGGCCCTGGAGATCGCCGCCCGGGAGCTCCTGGCCTGGGCCGTGGCCGACGCGAAGGCGGCGGCGCGCATCCGCCAGGAGGTGGCCGAGGAGCGCTATCCCACCGAAGCGCTTCGCAAGGTCGCCCACCAGGCGTACACGCTCTTCGACCGCACGGGCGAGGTGAGCGGCCGGGACCTGATCGCCCTGATGCAGGCGCCGGACCTCATGCAAGCGGCCGCCGAGGTGCTGAGCGTCGAGGTGGAGCGCCCGCGGGCCGAGGAGCGGGTCCAGGCCTGCGTGGATGCCCTCGCCCGGGTGCAGTACAAGTTGGAATCCAGGGACCGCCACGCGCGTTTAAAATCAGCCTCCTCCCCCGAGGAGGAGGCGGAGATCCTACGCCAGGTGATGGAGGCACGAAAGCGGCGGCCGAAGGACAACGGCCTGCTGCCGGGACGATGAGATGAAGGGACCGGGTCCGGCACCCGCCGGCTTGAACGACAAGCTGAGCCCCGAGGTCAAGAACCTCGTCGAGGAGGGCAAGAAGCGCGGCTTCATCACCTACGACGAGCTCAACAAGGTCCTCCCCGAGGACATGGTCTCCCCCGACAAGCTCGACATGATCCTCCAGATGATGGACGACCTGGGGATCGAGATGGTCGAGACCTCGGCGCAGGAGGGCGAGAAGGAGGCCTTCGAGGAGGAGGAGGAGCGCGAGTTCGAGGAGCCCCAGGAGGCCGAGTCCAAGCGCGTCGTCTCCGAGAAGATCGACGACCCGGTGCGGATGTACCTCACGCAGATGGGCGAGATCCCGCTGCTCTCGCGCGAGGACGAGTTGCGCCTCGCCAAGCGCATCGAGATCACCCGCAAGCGCTTCCGCACCAAGGTCCTCGAGTCGCCCGTGGCCGTCGTCGAGGCCATCCAGATCCTCGAGAACGTGAAGAACGGCGAGCTGGCCTTCGACCGCACGCTCAAGGCCGACAGCGCCATCGACGTCTCCAAGTCTGAGGTCCTCGACCGCCTCCCCGCGGTGATCGACCGGATCCGGCAGACGGTGTTCAGCTCCCACGAGTGCTACGAGAAGCTCTCGCAGGGGCGCCTCAACACCAAGCAGCGGGTGCGTGTCCAGGGCCGGATGCGGGAGAACCAGCGCCGCTGCGTGGTGATGCTCGAGGAGATGAACATCCAGTCCAAGAAGATCAAGCCCATGATGGAGAAGCTGGAGAACCTGGCCCGCCGGGTGGAGGAGGTCTGCCGCGAGATCGACGAGATCCGCGCCGGGCGGGGGAGCGCCGTCCGCATGGCCTCGCTCAAGAAGGAGCTCGAACAGCTCCTGACCCAGGCCCTCGAGGCGCCGGAGGCCGTCGCCGGGCGGGTGGCGGACATCCGCGAGCGATTCGAGGACTACGAGAAGACCAAGCGCAAGCTCTCCAGCGGGAACCTGCGCCTGGTGGTCTCGATCGG
>JAHFOZ010000348.1 GCA_023261405.1 Planctomycetota bacterium | reverse complement strand
GAAGTCGTCGTCAGGATCATGCGTGCCTCCCTTCAGCCGGAGGATACGGCTCCCCCCGCTGCGCCTTGTTTCGGGCGACGGCGCACTCCTACGACCCGCAAGTTCCTGACCCGTTGCTTGGGGCACGGGCCAGGAACTTCTGCGGCTCAGGACGTAGTATAGGGAGGAGCGGGGTTCACCTTCAGCTGGGGATTCAACCATGTCACGTTCTCTCCGTCGTCGCGAGTTCCTCAAGACCTCCGCCGCCGCGGCCGGATTCTGGATCGCGGGCCGCCAGGTCGGCGTGGGGCAGGAGAAGTCCCCCAACGCGAAGCTCAACGTCGCCTTCATCGCCGCAGGCGGCCGGGGCGGCGCCAACCTGGGCGAGATCTCGAAGATCGAGGGCGTGAACGTCGCGGCCCTCTGCGACGTCAACGAGAAGGGCCTCGACGCGGCCGGCGGGAAGTTCCCCGGCGCGAAGAAGTACGTCGACTTCCGCGAGATGTGGGCGGACGAGAAGACCTTCGACGCCGTGGTCGTCTCAACCTGCGAGCACACCCATGCGTTCGCCACCCTGCCCGCCCTCAAGCTCAGGAAGCACGTCTACTGCGAGAAGCCCCTCACCCACGGCGTGTGGGAGGCGCGCATCGTGGCCGAGGCGGCCGTGAAGGCGAAGGTCGCCACCCAGATGGGCACCCAGGTCCACGCGGGCGACAATTACCGCCGCATCGTCGAGCTGGTCCAGGGCAACGCCATCGGCAAGGTCACCGAAGTCCACGTCTGGGCGGGCCGCTCCTGGGGGCTCCAGAGCTCCGAGAAGGCCAAGGAGCACGGCGACTGCGCCGACACGCAGGACCGCCCCAAGGACACCCACCCGATCCCCAAGGGGCTGCACTGGGACCTCTGGCTGGGCCCCGCCCCCGAGCGGCCGTTCAACAACGTCTACTTCCCCGGCCCCAAGTGGTACCGCTGGTGGGACTTCGGCTCGGGCACCATGAGCGACCTCGGCAGCCACTTCAACGACCTCCCCTTCTGGGCGCTCAAGCTCAAGGCCCCCCTGACGATCGAGGGGTTCGGCCCGCCGGCGCATGCCGAGCTCGCCCCCGCCAGCTTCCACGCGACCTACGAGTTCCCGGCCCGCGGCGATATGCCCGCCGTCAAGATGACCTGGTACCAGGGCGAGGACAAGCCGCCCCAGTGGACCGAGAAGTCCATCCCGCAGTGGGGCAGCGGGTTCCTCTTCGTGGGCTCCGAGGGGATGATCCTCGCCGACTACGGCAAGCACCTGCTCCTCCCGGAGTCGAAGTTCAAAGACTTCAAGCGGCCCGAGCAGAGCATCGCCAAGTCGATCGGCCACTGGAAGGAGTGGGTCGAGGCCGCCCGCGCCGGCGGCGGGCCCACCACCTGCAGCTTCGACTACTCCGGGCCGCTCACCGAATCGAACCACCTGGCCTCGATCGCCTACCGCGTGGGCAAGAAGCTGGAGTGGGACCCCGTCGCCCTCAAGGCGAAGAACGCGCCGGAGGCCGACAGGCTCCTCAAGCGCGAGTACCGCAAGGGCTGGGAGCTCACTCCATGAAGCGCAGGCAATTCCTCCAGGGATCGGCCGCGGGGGCCGCGGGGTTCTGGATCGCCGGCCGGCAGCCCGCCTGGGCGCAGGAGAAGTCGGCGAACGGGAAGCTCAACGTCGCGGTGATCGGCGTGGGGGGCATGCGCGGCGAGGCGAACACCGCCGGGGTGGCGACCGAGACGCTGGCCGCCGTCTGCGACGTGGAGGAGAAGAACCTCGCCAAGGTGAAGCTGAAGTACCCGGACGCGAAACAGTACCACGATTTCCGCGAGATGCTCGAGAAGGAGAAGGGCCTCGACGCGGTGGTCGTCTCCACGCCCGACCACATCCACGCCCCCGCGGTCCTCATGGCGATGCGGCTGGGCAAGCACGTCTACACCGAGAAGCCCATGGCCCACACGGTGGCCGAGGCGCGGCTCATGGCGGAGACGGCCGCGAAGCAGAAAGTGGCCACGCAGATGGGCACCCAGATCCACGCCGAGCAGAACTACCGCCGCGTCGTCGAGCTGATCCAGGCCGGCGCGATCGGGAAGGTCTCGGAGGTCCACGTCATGGTGGGCGGGGCCTGGACGGCGGATGCCCTCCCGAAGGAGTATCCGCCCTGCCCGAAGACGCTCCACTGGGACCTCTGGCTGGGCCCCGCGGAGGAGCGGCCGTATCATCCGGAGTTCCAGCCGATCAACTGGCGCAAGTGGTGGCACTTCGGCGGCGGCCACCTCGCGGACATGGGGTGCCACCACATCGACCTGCCCTTCTGGGCGCTCGGGCTGCGCCACCCGAAGTCGGTCGAGGCCGAGGGCCCGCCCGTGAACAAGGACGGCGCGCCGCCCTGGCTGATCGCCCACTGGGAGTTCGAGGGCGGCGTGAAGCTCACCTGGTACCACGGCGACAAGAAGGCCCCGCACATCAGCGACGGCCGCGCGCCGAAGTGGGGGAACGGGTGTGTCTTCATCGGCTCGGAGGGGGTGCTGGCGGCCGACTACGGGCGTCACCTGCTCTGGCCCGAGGCAAAGTTCAAGGACTACAAGAAGCCGGAGAAGACGATCGCGGACTCGATCGGCCACCACGCGGAGTGGGTGCGGGCCTGCAAGGGCGGCCCGCCGGCGCTCTGCAACTTCGACTACGCGGGGGCGCTCACGGAGTGCGTGCTCCTGGGGAACGTGGCGTACCGGTCGGGGAAGAAGTTCGAGTGGGACGCCCAGGCGCTCAAAGCGAAGGGCTGCCCCGAGGCCGACGCCTTCCTCCGCAAGGAGTACCGCAAGGGGTGGGCGATCTAGCCGACCGGACCGCAGAGAAAACGGAGGCCACGGAGATATCAGAGCAACTCACCGCGGAGATCACGGAGGAGGGGGGACCGGCCCCGACCCTTCCGACCGCCTTCGTTGGCTCTGAGACCTCGGCGGTTCATCCCCGCCCCCCTCCGTGGCCTCCGTTGGCTTCGTGATCTCGGCGGTCTCGCCCCCCGATCGGGTCAGAACGGGAAGCTGAGCCCCAACTCCAGCGAGCCGTAGTTGTGGAACCGGGTATCCCCTTCGATCTCGGGAGACCGGAAGATGTTGGAGTAGGAGAAGAAGCAGACCTTCCAGCGGAATTTCAGCCCCGTGATGAAGTCGGACACGAGGGGGTTCCGGTTGATGCTCTCGCTGGGGTGGACGAGGGTGCCGTCGAGGAAGACGTTGTACGCCTCGGCGCGGCCGTCGACGCCGATGAAGCCGTAGGCGCTCCAGTCGGAGGTCTCCTCGCCGGGATCCTCGGAGCCGAAGGACCGGGCCGCGGCCAGCACGCCGCCGGAGCTGTAATCCTTGGGAGGGTTGTAGCCGGCGAGGAGCTTGAGGCCCATCCCCACGTTGGTGAAGACGTTCCCCAGGCGCGCGCCGAAGTGCGGGGACGAGCGGATCTTCCAGAGGGAATCGCCGATGCGCTTGATGTCGTAGACCCACCTCCGGTCCCAGGAGAGCATGGCGGTGAACTCGTTGGGGAGCTGGCAAGGCCACCCGGGCTGGGGAGAGTTGATGACCTCGTGCACGAAGGACTGGATCGGCTCGCCCAGCGCGGCGGGCCCGACCATGCCGAGGTCGAGCTCGTAGGTGTCCTCGCGGTCCTTCGACTCGTTGAGCTCGCGGACGATGAAGCCCAGGTAGAGCCACGCGGCCCAGGGCTGGTCGTCCGGGTTGCAGACCTTGGAGCGGATGTCCACGGGAGTGTACATGTTGTGCCCCACGGCGACGCCGTTGGAGACGATGCTGCGCGGATCGTCGTCGAAGAGGCGGACGGCAACGATCCCCTCGCCGGGGGGCTCGGCGGGCGGTCCCTTCTCCCTTGAGTGGCGCCACATGACCTCGTAGCGCAGCCCCTGGGTGTAGTGCTGGTCGGTGCGGTCCTTGAGCCCGAACGTGTCGTTCTCCTCATGGAAGCTCATCTGGAACTCCCACGGCACCGTGGGTTCCTGGGCGGCGAGGAGCAGGGCGGCCAGCACGCTCATCGGATCGGCCTACGGCGCCCCGTGCGCCCTCTTGAGATCGCCGTTGGTCTCGTCGTAGTAGGCGATGTGCACGACTCCCGCGGGCCCGAGCGCGATCGACGTGAAGCTCCCCACGATCCCGCCGGCGTCGATCAGCTTGAGCACCCAGGCCCCGCCCGGGTCTTTGCGCGCGTAACGCAGGTCGTCGTTCGCGTCATCGTAGTAAGCCACGTGGATGCGACCCGTCGCCGCATCGATCGCCATCGACGGGTAGGTGCCCGCGCTCTGGCCGGCGGGGCTGACGTGAATCGGGTCGCTCACCCAGCTCCCGGCGGCGTTCGTGGAGTGGATCAGATCCTGCGTGAACAGGTCGTACCAGGCCACGTGGGGGAAGCCGCCCCCGTCGATCGCGATCGCCGTGTGCGTCGCGGAGGTGCTCCCCCCGTCCGCGACCTGCGTCAGCGTCCAGAGCCCGCCGGAGCGGACGGCGTGCATCAGGTGCGCCGTGCCGGCCTGCACGAGCGACAGGTGGGGGTTTCCCGCCGCATCGACGGCCAGGCCGAACGAGCGCCCCGAGTTCACGGTGAGGGGGATGTCGTCGAAGGTCCACCCGCCTGCGCCCGTCCGCATCGCAAGCCTGACGGCGAACGCGGTCAGCGGCGGCGGATAGCGGTGGTAGGCGATGAAGATCGTATCCGAGGCCGCGTGATAGGCCATCCGCGGCCTGCCGCCCGTGAAGCCCCCCGCCACGGCATCGAGCGTGACGGCGGCGAAGCTGCCGCCGGAATTCGTGACGTAGCGGAGCGTGTCGTCGCTGTAGTCCTCGGCCGCGATGTGGACGAACCCGGCGCCATCGACCACCAGGGCGGTGCCGCTCCGGCCAATCTCCTGGGTCCCGGTGGGACCCGTATCGACGACCTCGGTCGTGTAGACGCCCCCGGGGATGCCGGTCGTGTGCAGGAGGTCCGTGTTTGTCGCGTCGTAGTGCGAGACGTGCTCGGTCCCGCCGGGACCCAGGCCGATCGACGCATGCTGCCCCACGTCGCCCGCGGAGGCCAGCGTCTCGATCGTCATCGTCACCGACGCCGTCGTCGCGCAGGCCGTGACCGACGGATCGCTCTCGCCGTCGGCGTTCACGGCGATCACCCGGTAGCAGTAGGAAGTGTCGGGGGCGAGCCCCGCGTCGATGTGGGCCCCCGAGTTCTGCGGCAGGGTCGCCAGGAAGGACCACCCGGCCCCGCCGGCGAGGGAGCGCTCGATCCGGTAGGAGGTCTCGCGCGGCCCGTCCGTCCAGGAGATCCCGATCTGCGAGGAGGAGAGCGGGGCGGCGATCACCGGAAAGGGCGAAGGCGGCGGATCGGGCGTCGTGGCGCTCACGACGGCCGAAGCCTCCGACTCGAGGGTGGGCGTGACGGCGACCACGCGGAAGTAGTAGAGCGTGGCGCCGAACCCGGTGAACGTGTGCGACGTGGCGTCGGCCGGCGTGACGAAGACGCCCAGGATCGGGGAGACGAAGGCGGGGCTCGCGTCCACGTCGACCCGGTACCCCGTCTCGAGGGCGTTGGTGTCGTTCCACGTCACGGTGATCCTCGAGCCCGGCGGCGCCGGCGCCGCGGCCACGCCGGTCGGCGCAACGAGGCCTGTCATGAAGGTGCTCCCCGGGCGGGAGAACTCCTTCCCCACGTCGTCGTTGCAGCCCGCCAGGGCGAGCAGGAGGAGGC
>JAHFOZ010000347.1 GCA_023261405.1 Planctomycetota bacterium | reverse complement strand
GTCCGCGCCGCCCCGCAGGAAGACCGTCACGACCGCCGCGGCGTCCGTGCCGCCGAAGCAGAGCGAGCGCAGGAAGCCCCGTCTCGTCGTCATCGGTCTAGTACCATTGGAAGGCGGGACCCGCGAGCACCATCGCGAGCGCCTCCTCCGGACCGCCCGCGCGGCCCAGCGCCTCCCGCTCCCGCGCTTCGGGGCGCCTGCCGACCAGATGCGCGAAGAGCGCCTCAGGTTCGGCGAGTGGCAACTCGGCCCTCGCGTCCTCGATCTTTCCCTTGGCCATCGCGAGCGCGAAATTCCAGCGCCACAGCATCGTGCCGTGCCAGGGTTCCTGCTCCTCCGGGTAGCCGTCGGGGGTGGGATGCTGGAAGGGGGCCTGGCCCATGCGCTCGAGGTACTGCCGGACGCCGCGCTTCCCCTGGGTGTTCGCCGCCAGGCCGCGCAGGGCCGAGACCACGAAGTGAAAGGGCCGCTTGAAGCGGGGCGCGCCGGTCTCAAGATCGCGAAGCGTCTCGCGCACGGTCTCGCGCAGGTCGCCGCCGGTCTCCGTGAACTTCGCGGCGACGCGGCCGACCTGTTCGGGGGAAGGGTCGTCGCGCACGAAGCGCCGGCAAAGTTTCCCGGCCACGTGCGACGCGGTCGACGGGTGGCGGCAGACGATGTCGAGGATGCGATCGAGGTCCTCCCGACCACCCATCGCGGGGAGGCGCGTCCCGAGCACGACCTTCTCGCCGTCGTCGTGCCGATCGGCGATGAACTCCACCGTGCTGCGGCCCTTTTCTTTCAAGTCCCAGCCCGTGAGCGCGCGGGCGGTCTCCATCACGTCCTGCTGCGTGTAGCCTCCGTGGACGCCGAGCGTGTGGAGTTCGAGGAGCTCGCGCGCGTAGTTCTCGTTCGGTTTCCCCTTGCTGTTCTGGCGGCCGTCGAGGTAGACGAGCATCGCGGGCGAAAGCGCCGAGGCGCGGACGAGGTCTCGGAACTTCCCGAGCGCGTGGGAGCGGATGACGTCGCGGTCCTCCGCGGTCTTGAGCCACGCGCAGTCGCCCTTGCCCTGGAATATGTTCAGGTGGTCGGTCCAGAAGGAAACGAGGACCTCGAAGAGCTGGCGGCGGCTGTGGACGGCGCGGAGCAGCGTGGCGCGCCCGAGCTCCTCCTCGAGGACCTCGCGCTTGAATTCGAAGAGGTTGCCGGCCGAGAAGTGGAGCGACTCGAAGCGGCGGACGAGGAGGGTGCAGGGCGCGTCGTCGATCCGCTCGGGGTGGAGCTGATCGTCGAGGTAGGCCTCGCGGCCGCGGGCGCGGAGGCGATCCAGGTCCCCCGGCGCGACGCCGAAGCTGGTCCGCTGGAGGAAGAGGAAGTCCGGGTCGATCTCGGCGCCCTCGGGGCGGGCGAACTTCTCGGGCACCCCGCCGGCGAGCTTGCGTGAGAGGGAGCTGTAGATCCCATCGCAGCCGCCGAGCGAGGCGGCCGCGGCGCCGGCGACGAAGGTCCGGCGGGACAGGCTCACGCGAGGACTTCCTCCTTCGCGGATGAGGACGGATTGGCTACGGAGGACAAGTCCTCCTTCAGCGCTTCGCGCGGCGCGGCGACGGCGGCGGGCGGCGTCGCGGGGGCCCGCTTGAAGACGGCGAGGGTCGCGGCCCCCATGCCGAGGACGAGGGCGACCGGGAAGAGGAGCATCCAGCCCAGGATCGGGACCAGGAACGAGAGCGCGAGCACGATGCCGCCGCGAAGATGCGGCTTCCACGCCGCGTCGCCCGGGGACGAGAGCCGCGAGCCCACGTGGCGCGCCAGCGCGGAGACCCCGAGGAGCGACCAGCCGAGCGAGAAGGCAAAGAGGATGAGGGCCAGCGGGGCGAGGTTGGTCTTGCTCAGGATCGCCACCAGGGCCGTGACGAGGAGGGTGACGCCCGCTCCCACGAAGAACGTGGCATAGGGGCGCCGCGGGATGCGATCCTGCGCGCGCTGCACGGCGGCGGGCCACAGCGCTCCGAAGAGCAGCCAGACCGCGGGCAGCACGACCATGAGCCCCACGAAGAGCGCGGTCCACACGGCGACGTCGGCCATCAGCATCGGATCACCTCCATCCTTACAGGCACGGATACCGGGCTGGAAGGAGGAGGGTTTCAGGCTTCAGTGCGCGGGGCAAGGGACTTTCGGCCGTGACCCCGGGATCACTTCTCGTATCGCGCGTAGAGCTTTCCGGTGAAGCGGTCGAGAAGGTGGACGTACTTCCGGGTCCCCAAGATCACCGTGGATTCCCGATATGGGGCCATCTGAATTCGGGAGTCCATGAGGAACCGCGAGTCCTCTCTGTAGAACTCATCGAAGACCAGAGGCGTGGGAACCGAGTAGGGCGACTTGCCCGTCTGGAACTCCTCGGGACTGACGCGGACATCCGAACCCTCGAGCGATGCCAAGGCTTCTTCCCGGGTGGGGTACGGACCGTGATAAGTCCCGCGCATCGGCCCGAAGAGGGAGGCCATGATCCGGATGGCACTGTTGTTCGGCCTTTCCCTGAAGGCCTCCGAGCCGTCGACCATTCAGCCCGAGGAGGACCGGAAGCATCGCACCTGCGG
Source organism: Planctomycetota bacterium (assembly GCA_023261405.1). GTDB lineage: Bacteria > Planctomycetota > MHYJ01 > MHYJ01 > JACPRB01 > JACQFK01. Next base: position 3,159 of record JAHFOZ010000347.1, on the reverse strand, counting down.
ATCCAGGTTATAGAACTCGATCCCAGGAAGCCCATGGTGCCGGAAGGTGGCCGACCCGTGAAGGTAGGACACGGCGCCTGTCAGGAACGAGAGGATGGGGACGAAGGCGAAGGGGCAGAGGAGGGCCACCGGGAGGGCGGAGCTCCGGTGCCGGATGGCCGCCCAGATCAAGAGCCCCAGGCTGGCGATCGCCGGCACCCAGAACGTGGCGAGCGAGGCGAGCGCCACCGGGATCGCACAGAGGACCGGAGGGGCCAGGAACCACGGCGGTCGCGTCCAAGTAGCCTGGGCCGGCGTCGTCGGGGCGGGGGTCATGGCCTCCTATCAGACGGATCAGGGGACCACGGCGTTCGACGGTTTCGGTGGGCGCGCCCCGACGGACTTAGAGTTCGATGACCTTGAGGTGCTCCGCCCGGGCGGCGGCCGCCTGCAGCGCATCGGCGGTCAGGAACGAGAGCCTTCGGCGGCCGAGGTCGCGGGCGACGAGGAGGCCGGTCGCCAGATGCAGGGCATCGGCGGCACGCAGGGAGTGCCTCCGGACCATCCGGCCGGCAAGCTCCATGTGCCCGGCGGAGACGACCATCAGGTCGAAGTAGCCGAGGTGTTTCTCCACGTCACCGAGGAGAGCTTCGCGATTACGCCGGTCCCTTCCCAGTTTTCGGACGACTGCGCTTGCGACCTCGAGCGTGATGAACTCGGACGCCGCGTGATCCTCCCCTGAGAGGAGGAAGTTCTTCGCGCGTTCGTAACCATTCTCGAGGGGGGAGTAGCAGCGGACAAGGGCGCTCGTATCCCAGACGATCAACGCCGGTCCGCCTGCAGTTGGTCGGAAAGGCCGCCGATCCTGGGCGGGGTGTAGGGAGGGATCCGCCCCCGGCGGCCAAGGCGGAGCTTCCCCTCTGCCGCGAGTCGGCGCCGCTTACGATCCTCGCCGGATTCCCCGGGGAGCGCGGCATCCGCCTTTGCGAGTACGGCCACCGCCCGGCCGTGCGAGGTGATCAGGACCCGGTCGCCCCGCTGCGCGGCCCGGAGGGCTTCACCGATCCTTGCCTGGAACTCCCGGACGCCGTAACTCAGATGTTTCATGCACGTGCAGTATATGCAAATATATCGGGCCGGGTCAACCGCTCCGCTCCGGGAGCAGCCCTACTTCACCCGCGAGCTGCCGTTGAGGGATTTGCGGAGCGTGCGGGCGACCTCGGACGGGGTGGGGCGCTCGTGGGGGGACTTCTCGAGCATGCGGAGGATGAGCTTCGCCGTGGGCTCGGAGACGGCCGGGTTCTTCGAGCGCGGGTCGGGCGGCGTCTTCGTCACGTGGGCGATCAGGTACTCGCCGGGCGAGCGCGCGCTGAAGGGGAGGGAGCCGGTGGCGAGCTGGAAGAGGGACACGCCCAGCGAGTAGACGTCCGTGCGGCAGTCGACCTTCTTGAGGCCCTGGGCCATCTCGGGGGAGGCGTAGGGCGGCGAGCAGTTCACCGAGCCCGTCATCGTGAGCGTGATGTCGCTCGTCACGTCCTTGGAGAGGCCCAGGTCGCACAACTTCACGTGCCGGTCCCGCATGATCATGATGTTGAGCGGCTTCACGTCCCGGTGGATGATGCGGCGCTGCCAGGCGTAGTCCAGCGCCTCAGCCACCTGCCTTACGATCTCGAGAGCCGCGCGCTCGGGGAGCCGGCCGCGCTTCTCCAGCACCTTCTCGAGGTTCGGGCCTTCCACGAACTCCATGATGAGGAACTTGTGCTCGCCCGCGATTCCGGCGTCGTAGGCCGTCACGATGTTCGGATGGTCCAGCTTCTGGAGGTTCCGCGCCTCCCGGAAGAACCGCTTCACGTACTCCTCGTCCGTGGCCAGGAAGGGCGCCAGCAGCTTCACCGCCACCCAGCGGTCCATGATCGTGTCGCGCGCCTTGTAGACCGTGCCCATCCCCCCCTGTCCCACCCGCGCGGTGATCTCGTATCCGTTGAGGAGGTGGACGAGCTCCTTCGGCACCTTCGACTTCTCGCCCTTCCGGCCCTCGAGTTCGGTGGTGCTGATGATGATGGAATCGTTCACCCTCGTGTTCTTGCCCGTGTTCCCGGCGGGGACGACGAGCGCCCCCTGGCAGTGCTTGCAGGTGTACGTCTCCGAGGGGCGGTAGTGGTGGATGTTGTAGCTCTTCTCGCACTTGGGACAGGCCAGGATCCGCTTCCCCTGCGCGCGCAGGACCAGGAGCACCTGGTCGCGGGTGAGGATCTTCCGTTCGAGCAGCAGCTCCCCCAGCCGCTTGCGGACGCCGAGCTTCTCCATGTCCCCCTGGAAGCGGACGGCCTTCTCCACGTCCTCCTTCGTGAGAAAGCCGAGCGCCACCGCCACCTTGCCGAAGTCCGCGGCTTCCCGGGAGTCCATCGGAATCAAGTATATCCCCCCGGGAACTTTCCTGTTGATTCGCCGCCCCGAATCCGTACACTGGGGGACCTGATGACCGCCTTCCCCGCCGCCCGGACCTGCAGGGCTTGTTGTTGTCCCTGTATGCCCTTGCATGCGCAGGAGGCCTCCGCGACCTAGACCGGACGAAAAGAAACCCCCGATCGCATGCAGGAGAGGCGGTCGGGGGTTTTTTGTTTCTCCGGGAGATTGACATGAACGCAAGCACGATAGTCCCGACGGTGACCCGATGACGCTCACCGCGCTCGCCGTAGCCATGGCCCTGGGCCTGGCGATCAACATCGGCGCCAACAACGCCGGCGTGAACATGGCCCCCGCCTACGGCGCCAAGGTCCGCAGCAAGTGGGCCTCCCTCGCCCTCTTTGCCGTCTTCGTGATCCTGGGCGCGCTCCTCCTGGGCCGAGGCCCCGTCAAGACCGTGGGCAAGGGCCTCTTCACCGCGGACCTGGGCTCCCACGCCTGGCTCTTCCTCGTGGCGGCGCCCGCCATCACCATCGCCCTCATCGCCTCGGCGAACATCCTGAAGCTCCCGGTCCCCACCACCCCGCTCGCCGTCTGCTCCCTCCTGGGGATCGGCCTCTGGTTCGACGTGGTCAACACCCGGAAGACCCTCGAGGTCGTGATCTGGTGGGTGGCCTCGCCCATCGCGGCCATGGCGATCACATGGATGATCGGGAAGGCCTTCGTCGCCTGGTTCCCGCGGCTCCTCCATGAGGACAAGCTCTCGCCCCGCGC
>JAHFOZ010000346.1 GCA_023261405.1 Planctomycetota bacterium | reverse complement strand
TGGGAGTTCCGCCGCGGGCGGCAGGGATTCCTCCGCCACGGGCTCAGGCATCGGTTCCGGCACGGGCTCGGGTATCGGCTCGGGTTCGGGGGGCGGGGGGGCCGGGGCCGGCTTCTCCCTGCCCTTGAGGGCCTCGGATACCAGCTTCTTCTTCTTCACCTCCGCGTCCGGCGCGGCCGTGGGGATGTCGTCCAGCCAGGAAGGGAGGCTGCCGCCGTCTCCGCCGCCCAGGTCCACCGCCGTCTCGGCGGGCGGGAGGACGGGGGCCGAGGCCGCCGCGGGCTTCTTGGCCAGGACCCTGGTCCCGGGGCGGGGTTCCGCCGCTGCAGGCCGCAGGACCTTCGTCCCGGTATCCGTCTTGGCCGGCGAGCCCCCCTGCTCGGCTTCCCAGCGGGCCGGATCGAATCCCGCGGCCGCGCGGATGTCGCCGTTCGGCAGGAGGATCAGGTCCTTCTGGCACACCGGGCACGAGCCGCGCGCGGGCTTCTGGGGCACGCGGCCGTTGAACGAAGCCTTGCAGTAGGGACAGAGGACCTTGACGGTGGAAGCGGCCGGCTTGGCCATGGCGGGCGATTCACGGCGGGACGTCGCGGGCGCCTCCGCCGGCATCTCCACGGGGGCCGCGGGCGCGGGCTGCGACTTCATGGCGGTCGTGCAGCGCTGGCAGTAGAAGGGGCTGGCGGCCGCCTGGCTCTCGTCGATGAGGACCTTGAGGCCGCATTTCTGGCAGTGGCGGATGGGCATGGCTCAGGCCCCCTTGCCCATGACGAAGGCCGCCGCGCCCACCCCCGCTCCGAAAAGGGTGATCGCGGCGCCGACGATGAGCGAGATCCATCCCTTGGGCCGTTCCACGAAGGACAGCAGGAGCAGGATGAGCCCCACCACGATCTGGCCCGCCGCCACGACCCCGAAGACCGCCACGGTGGCGGTCTCCGCCTTCGCCTTGGCGCCGACCAGGGCGACCAGGAGCGTGGAGACCAGGAGGAGCCCGTTCACCAGCATCACGCGGGCGATGCGGCCCCCCCGCGGCCCGGCCCCCTCGGGCTCCGATTCGCCCGTGATCACCAGCCACAGGCCCACGATGAACCCCCAGGCCGCCACGAGGAAGAGGATCGCGTCCATGGGGTAGTTCCGCCCGAGGGCCGCGAAGGGGAGGCCCGGGTCGAACGCGTCCCCCATGAGCGAGCGGCCATGATACATGGCCCGGGAGGTGGCCTCGTAGAGGCAGTACCCGCCCCCGAGAAGGAGGATCGCGCCCAGGATGCGCTTGATCATCCGCTAAGTGTAAAGGTCATGTCCGGTGATTGCAACGAAATCGAAATCGTGTGCCGTGCGAACTCGAGCCGCCCCGTGCGCGTCAAAGGGTAGAATCCAGCATCACGAAGAGGGCTCTCCCATGAAAACGCGCGACTCCGTCTCCCTCGCCGGCCTGCTGGCCGTCACCCTGCTCGCCCTGGGCGGCGTCTCGCTCGCCGCGATGCCCCAGGCGCAGCCCGCGAAGCAGGAAGACCTGCCCGCGGACGAACAGAAGCTGGTCGAGTTCGGCCAGGGCCACATGAACCGGGGCGCCTGGCAGCAGGCGGACCGCGCCTTCAAGGCCTATCTCGAGAAGTTCCCCGACGGCAAGCAGGCCGAGCAGGTCCACCAGCAGCTCGGGCAGCTCCACCTCTGGTACAGCCGCCGCCACGCCGAGGCCCGCGAGTGGTACCAGAAGCTCTGCGACAAGTTCCCCAAGAGCGCCAACTATTGGAACTACCGCCTGCAGCTCGCGCAGACCTGGTCCTACCAGAACATGCGCGAGAAGGCCATCGAGGAGTACATGAAGATCGGCAAGGAGGCCCCCGACGGGAGCACGCGGGCCAACGCCATCCAGCAGGCCTGGGGCCTGAAGGGAAAGCACTTCAGCATGCAGGTGAACCAGTCGTTCACCGCCGGCCAGGAGCCCGCCGCTCACATCAACCTGCAGAAGATCGACAAGGTCGCCTACCGCGCCACCCACATCAGGTTCGACGCCCTCCTCGAGCATCTGGGCGCGAAGGACGGGATGAACCTCCACGCGGCCATCGCGAAGGTCCCGAAGGAAGGACGCCGTGTGGTCAAGGAGTGGACCGCGGAGTACACCTATGCCAAGGACCGCGAGTGGAAGCAGGAGGAGGTCAAGGTCCCCTCCACCGAAAGCGGCGTCTATATCCTCGAGGGCACGCACGAGGAAGTGACCATGACCGTCACCCTCGTCGCGACCAAGTACGGTCTCGTCACGAAGGCCTCCGCGGGCAAGCTCCTCTGCTTCGCCCAGGAGCGCGCCACCTCCAAGCCCGTCGAAGGCATGGAGGTCAAGGTCCTCCAGGGAGACAAGCCCCTCCAGGGGAAGACGGACGCGACCGGCCTTTGGGTCGCCGACGGCTACCAGGGCGGGATCGTCGTCGGGATCAAGGACCGGGAGATCGTCACCTCGCAGACGAATTACGGCGGCCGGCAGGAGCCCCACCCGCTGATCCACGTCAGCACCGACCGGCCCATCTACCGGCCCAATCAGACCGTGCAGTTCCGCATCGTCCATCGCATCGAGAACGGCCTCGCCCTGGAGGTGAAGCCCGGGGAGACGATGGTCGTCGAGATCCGCGACCCCAAGGGCAACAAGGTGTACGAGAAGAAGCATTCCGTGAACGAGTTCGGGTCCGCGTCCGGCGAGATCGTGCTCGGCGACGAACCGGCCCTCGGTGAGTACATGATCCTCACACGGACGGAGAAGGACGATCCGAACCTGCACCAGCACCAGTGGCGCTGGATGCGCCATTCGTACGGCCCCCAGCAGCCGCACAACTACGGCACCTTCCGCGTGGACGAGTACCGGAAGCCCGAGTACAAGGTCGACGTCAACTTCAAGAAGACTCCCGTGCTCCAGGGCGAGGCGGTCGAGGGGACGATCCTGGCCAAATACTATTTTGGCTCGCCGGTGGTGGATGCGGAGGTGACCTACACGGTCTTCCGCCGCCAGCACTACTGGCAGTGGCGCTGCTGGGCCTACTACTACGACTGGTACGCGGACGAGGAGGGCGGCGACGAGATCTACGAAGGCAAGGGAGGCCGGGGCCGCCGCGGGGGCTGGTATGGCCCGGGCCAGCAGGTCCTCCAGGGGACGGGGAAGACGGACAAGGAAGGCAAGTTCGCGGTGACGTTCACCGCCGAGAAGTGGGACCAGGACGCGGTCTACACGGTCGCCGCCAAGGTCACGGACCTCTCGCGCCGCGTGGTGGAGGGCTCGGGGACCTGCAAGGCCACGCGGGCGGAGTTCGGCCTGGCCATGACGCTCAACAAGTACGTCTACAAGCCCGGGGAGAAGATCAACGCGCGGATCAAGGCCGCCACCGCCGACGAGAAGGCGGTGGCCGACACGAAGATCACGCTGAAGGCCTACGACCGGCGCTGGAAGAACAACGGCCATGAGGACAGCCTGCTCTTCGAGGGCGTCGCCAACACGGACGCCCAGGGGATCGCGGAGTTCGACCTCAGCCCCGAGCGCGAAGGCGGGTATCTCTACCTCGTCGCCGAGGCGCAGGACCGTAAGGCGAACCGCGTGAGCACGGAGCACTACGCCTGGCTCTGCGGCTCCCACTGGTACGGCGACCACGTGAACCTGAACGGCGTGGACCTGATCCTGGACAAGAAGACCTACGACATCGGCGACACCGCACAGCTCCTGGTGACCAGCCAGTTCAAGGACGTGACGCTCCTCTTCACGGTCGAGGGCAAGGAGATCCACAGGTACGAGGTGGTCCCCGTGAAGGGCCACACGAAAGTGATCGATTTCAAGATCGACCAGGCCCATTTCGCGCCGAACGTCTTCGTGACCGTTTCGGCGATCAAGGAGAACCAGCTCGTCCAGAAGCAACGGATGCTGATCGTGAACCCCTCGAGGAAGTTCGTGCAGGTCGACGTGAAGCCGGACCAGGCGCAGTACCGCCCGCGCCAGAAGGCCCGCTACGAGGTGACCACGCGCGACTCCGAGGGCCGGCCCGTGGCCGCCGAGGTGGCGCTGGGCGTGGTGGACGACTCGATCTACGCCCTCCAGGACGAGTACGCCTGGGACATCCGCAAGCACTTCATCCACCGCCGCGGCGACGAGGTGGCGACCTCGACCTCGCTCCAGTACTACGACTACGGGCGGGCGGACAAGCTGGAGGAGAACGAGAAGAAGTCGGGGGATGCGCTCCGGCAGTCGGCCCCCGGGGCCCCGAAGCCCGAGGCCGCGGCGAAGGCCGCGAACGCGTTCGGCGGGAAGGAGCAGGATGGCGCAGGGGGAAACCGCCGCGGCGCGGGGCCCGAGTATGCCGCCACCGAGATCCGCTCCAACTTCGCCGACACGATGCTCTGGCGCGTCGTCACCACGGGGGCCGACGGCCGCGCGACGGTCGAGGTGGAGATGCCGGACAACCTCACGACCTGGAAGGCCACGGCGCGCGCGTCGACGGCCGACTCGCGCTTCGGGCAGCTCACGCATTCGGTAGTCTCCCGGAAGGAGATGATCGTGCGGCTCGAGACGCCGCGCTTCTTCACCCAGAACGACGAAACGGTGATCTCCGCCGTGGCGCACAACTACCTGGAAGGTCCGAAGGACGTGAAGATCGTCCTCGCCGCCGAGGGCATCGACGTGGCGGGCGAGAAGGAGCTGATCGTCCGGATCGAGCCGGAGGGGCAGAAACGGATCGACTGGAAGGCGAAGGTCCGCGCCGCCGGGAAGGCGAAGATCACGGTGAAGGCGCTGAGCGACAAGGACTCCGACGCCATGCAGCTCACGATCCCCGTGCTCGCCCACGGGACGATGCAGTGGGAGTCGAAGGCGGGCCTCGTCGAGGGGAAGGTCGTGGAGAAGGTCCGCATCCCCGGCGGGGCGGCCAAGGGGGCGAGCGAGCTCGTGGTGGTGGTCTCGCCCACGCACGCGGCGATGGTGCTCGACGCCCTCGATTACCTCGCGGGCTATCCCTACGGCTGCGTGGAGCAGACGATGTCCCGCTTCCTGCCCACGGTGATCGTGGCGCAGTCGCTCCAGAAGCTGGGGCTCAAGAAGCCCGAGCTCGAGAAGGAGCTGCCGCACATGGTGGCGCAGGGCCTGCAGCGGCTCTACAACTTCCAGCAGCAGGACGGCGGCTGGGGCTGGTGGCAGCACGACAAGTCGAACCCGTGGACCACGGGCTATGTCCTCTTCGGCCTGGCGATGGCCCTGCAGGCGGACCAGCCGGTGGATCCCGGCGTGATGCAGCGCGGGCTCGCCTCGGTGCAGCAGCACCTGGCCAAGGCCACGGAGGCGGACCTCCAGGTCTACCTGCTCTGGGTGCTCTCCGCGGCGGGCGTGCGGAATGACAAGGTGCGCGACGGCCTCACCGACCGCCTGGGCGAGCTCAAGCCGTACTCCAAGGCGCTGCTGGCCCTCGTCCTGCACAAGGACGGGCGGAACGCGAAGGAGATCCTCGGCTCGCTGGCGAAGGACGCGAAGGTCGTGGGCGGCTCGATCCACTTCGAGGGCGGGGCGGGCGGCGGGTGGCTGGACCACAACGTCGAGACCACGGCCGCGGCGCTACGGGCCTTCGTGAAGATCGACCCGAAGAACGACCTCGTCCCGCGCATGGTCCACTGGCTGTCGCTCGCGCGCGAGGGCAACTACTGGGCGTCCACCAAGCAGACGGCGATGGTCGTCTTCGCCCTGGTGGACTACCTGGCGCTCACGGGCGACCTCAACCCGGACATGACGATCACCCTCT
>JAHFOZ010000345.1 GCA_023261405.1 Planctomycetota bacterium | reverse complement strand
GCCCCGCCGCGCGCCGCCCGGCGCACGAAGACGCGTGCGGGCCCGTCCCCGGGCTGGTAGGAGAAGTGGGCCACCCGGCCGTGGACGTAGTCCCGCCTCGCCGAGGCCGTCACCCGGGAGAAGTCGTCCAGCAGGTCTTCCAGCAGGGAGGGCTTCCACTCGGGACGGATCAGCACCGTGTGGGCGCCGCGCTCGAGGGTCTCGAAGCCGGCGATCGGGTCGGAGGTCGTCAGTCGGGCGCATCTTAGCAGGAGAGGGGGGGCGATTCAACGGGGGCCCGATTGCCGAATTCCCCCCGCTCCCCTACAATGTCCGCCGGGCATGAAGATCGAGATGGCCGACCCGTCCCGCCGGTCCGACGTGGAGGCCTGGCTCCGCGAGCCGCGCGGCGAGGTCGTGAAGGACAACCGGGTCCGCTCCGTGCACCGCTGGAATGGGCTCTACGTGAAGCGCTTCAAGCACCCGGGCGTCCTCCAGGGACTGCGCGGCCGCGTGAACGACCGCGCCGCCTCGGAATTCAAGCTCCTCGGGGCCCTCCGGGGTCGGGGCCTCCCGGTCCCCGAGCCCGTGGCCTGGGCCCGGGAGGGCAGGTCCACCTGCCTCTTCACCCGGGAAATTCCCGGCGCGCAGCCGCTCCGCGAGGTCCCGCTGACGCGCCCGCTCCTTCGCGACCTGGCGCTCCTCGTGCGCCGGGTGCATGAAGCCGGCCTCCGTCACGACGACCTGCACGTGGGAAATGTCCTGCTCGCCGGCGGGAGCCTCCATCTCATCGACCTTCACCGAGCGCGGCTCAAGGAGTCGCTGACGGCCGCCGAACGGGTGAAAGGCGTCGCGTTCGCCGTGCTCTCGTTCTACACCCTCGTCCCCCGGACCGAGGTGCTGCGTTTCCTCCGGGCCTGCGGTGCCGATCCCCGCGAGGTCTGGACGTCGTTCCGGGCCCAGCGCGAACGCTACTGGCAGGACCGTCAGTCGCGCGTGTGGCAGACCGGCTCGGATTTTCAGAAGATCGACGGGCTCATCCTGCGGCGGCCCTACGCCGCGGAGGAGGCCCGGCGGGCGCTTTGCGCGCCGCCCCTCCGCCTGGTCAAGGAACTCCCGCGCCGGCGCCTCTGGCTGGCCGACCCGACGACCTTCGTCAAAGAGGGGAGGGGGGACCTCTGGTACAACGGCTTCGCCCTCGAGACGCGCGGCATCCCCACGCCCCGCCTCCTGGCCTCCGCGGGCGACCGCGTGGTGGGGCGGTGGATCGAGGGGGCGCGGCCCCTCTGGGAGCACCTCCAGGCCCACGGCGTGGAGCGCGGGTTGCTCTGGGCCCTCGCCCGTGTCGTGCGCCGCATGCACGACCGCGGCGTTTTCCATCGCGATCTCAAGGCCAACAACATCCTCGTCCGCGGAGCGGACGTCCAGGTGATCGACCTCGACCGCGTGGAGTTCATGCTCGAGGTCCCGCGCGGGCAGCGGACCCTCAACCTCGCGCAGCTCAACGCCGCCGTGGGGGCCCCGGCAACGAGGGCCGACCGCCTGCGGTTCTTCTTCGCCTACGCGGGGAGGGACCGGGAGTTGCGGAAGGGGTGGAAGGGCTGGGTGCGCGAAGTCATGCGCCGTACCGTGGCGAGGCGCCACGTCTGGCCGCCGCCGGAATGATCGCGCGCTAGGGAGTCCCCGCGGGTTTGTCCGTCACCGTGCCGGCCGGCAGGTCGTCCTTCACGATGAAGCGGTTGGTGACCTCGTCGAAAACCAGCTTGGAGCGGTTCGTGATCCACCACTCGTGGATGCGCCAGACGGCCTTTTCATTCTCGAGCACGTCCTTCGCCGGGTCGTACCCGAAGTCCTTGTCCACGGCGAGCTTGAAAATCGAGGCCATGATCCGCGTGTCGAGCGGCTCGATGCCGTCCGACTTGCGATTCGCGTCGATGGCCGCAGGGGCCAGCTTCTCCTCGACCCACGCCTTCTCCTTCTTCAGCGTGTCGGCCAGCGTGAGCACCAGGCGGTCCACGGTGTCCTTGGAGGCGATGGGGCCGATCTTCTTGACCACGTACTCCTTCTTGACCAGGCGATACAGCACGTCGCGCTCGACGTCGAACGCGTCGCCGAAACGCTGGTAGCGGAGCTTGAGCGTGTGCGGCTCGTACTCCATCTTCCACTCGTCCTCGTTCACCGCGGTGATCCTGATGATGTCCACGAGACCCGAGACATGCACTTCGTAGAACGAGGCGCGCGGGTCGACGTTCTTGAAGATCGCGATCCCCATGAGCTTCTGGCCGGGCTGGATGACGCGGGCGTCGCGGATCTCGCGGGGGTTGAGGTACCAGCGGTCGCCCTTCTTCCAGCGCCCCTTCATCTCGGCGGGCGGGTCCTCGGTGAAGCCCTTCTTGAAGGCCTCGATCGACTCGCGGACGATGCCGTCGGACCGGTTGCCCAGCTTGGAGTGGTATTCGATGACCTTGTATTCAGCCTCGGCGTCGATCACGTTCGCGTAGAAGCGGCCGTACTTGAGGGACTCCGCCTTACGCGGGGCGTCCTTCTCCTCCTTGATCACCGCGGAGTCCACCTTCCGGAGGTCGTTCTGGTACTCCTTGCCGGTCTCCGTGTACAGCAGCACGTCCGTGATGAGGGGGACGATCTCGTCGGTGGTGTTTTCCAGCGTGTAGGTGAAGTACCAGTAGTTCGTGTACTGGTCGGTCGGGCTGCGGTAGGTGTAGATCTCGGGCTTCTCGTTGGACCACTGGAGGCGCCACCGGCTCTTCACCTGGGCCTCCGCGACCGCGGCCGTGGAGACGAGGACCGCCGCGGCAAGAAGGGCCTTCTTCATAGGGTTCTCCGCAAGGACCTTGAAATCCTATAGGTACGGGACGGAAGGGTCAAGAGAATCACTGCATGTCGGACGGCCGGGCCGCGGGAAGGCGCCCGGCGTCCGGCCGCCCCCCGCGACCCGGCCACCGAGCCACGGAGATGCCCGTATTATAATAGCAATACGGACGGACGGCCAGAAAAAACGGGGCGGCGCGCCCCTCGGGCCCGCCGCCCCGGAATGAATCTCGATGGGGCCTAGCTCAGCAGTTCCTTCACGGCCACGCCGTTGTCGGCGAGCTGGATGGGGCGGCCCAGCGGGGAGATGTTCTTCTTCTTGGGATCCACGCCGATGGCCGTGTACATCGTCGCCATGAGGTCCGGGACGGTCACCGGCCGGTCCTTGACCTCGACGCCGTCCTTGTCGCTGGCCCCGATGACGCGGCCGCCCTGGATGCCGCCGCCGGCCAGGGCCACGCTCCAGACCTTCGGGTAGTGATCGCGGCCCGTGTTGGCGTTGATCTTGGGCGTGCGGCCGAACTCGCCCATCCAGACCACGAGGGTGTTCTTGAGCATGCCCTGATCCTCGAGGTCCCGGATGAGCGTGCCCATGCCGGGATCGAGGGACTTGCAGTTGGCGGCCACGCGGTTGAAGTTGTCCTGGTGCGTGTCCCAGCCGCCCAGGGTCACCTCCACGAAGGAGACGCCCGCCTGGACCAGCCGCCGCGCCAGGAGGCAGCCCTTCCCGAAGCGGTTCTCACCGTACGCCTTGACGAGTTCGGGCTTCTCCTGGGACAGGTCGAACGCCTTCAGGAGCGGCGTGTGCATGAGCTTGTCCGCCTTCTCGTAGGCGGTCTTGTGGCGGATGACCTCGTCGGTGGCGTGCTCCTTCTCGAACTCATTCTCCTGCTCGGCGAGGAACTTCATGCGCTCGCGGAAGCGGTTCTTGTCCACGCCGGCGGGATAGGAGAGATTGGGGATCGGGGCATTGGTCGCGGGGCCCTTGCCCATCATGCGCCTCTCCGGGCCGCCCCCGCCGCCGCGGCCGTCCGGGGTGTCGACGACCAGCGGGTTGAACTGGGGCGGGAGGAAGCCCGCGCCCTCGGAGGCGCCGCCGATGGCCATATAGGTCGGCAGGTCGAGCTCCGGGTTCCCGATCTCCTTGGCCGTGATGGCGCCGATCGACGGGTGGACCACGGTGCCCGTTGGCACGTAGCCCGTGTGGAGAAGGTAGCGACCCCGCTCGTGGCTTCCCTCGCGGGACGTAACCGATCGGACCACCGAAATGTGCTTGGCCTGCTTGGCGCAGGTGGCCATGTTCTCGGAGAAGAACATGCCGGGGACGGAGGTCTCGAGTGCCTTCGTGGGCCCGCCGTTTTCGCGGCCTTCCTTGGGGTCCCACGTTTCGTACTGGGACGGGCCGCCCGTCATCCACAGCATGATGACCGATTTTCCGTGCGCCCGTGTGCCCTCCTGGGGGAGGAGGAATTCCGGGTGCGGCGCGCCGAAGATCTCGGATTGCCGCGCCATGGCGAAGCCGAGGAACCCGCCCACCGATGTGGTGAGAGTGGTGAGGAGCGAGCGCCGGGTCAGCCCGGTTCGAACTTTGCCTTCGCATCCCTCGCAGTCATGCGCCATGGTTCTTACCCCCTGCAATTCGTTCCATCGATGCTAACCCGGGAATTCCGGGGAAGTTTCTGAAAATCGTCAAGGGACGCTTTCGACGCAACATTAGGTCCGCCGACCCTGTTGAAAGGGTGAATTCGGGAACTGATGGAGGTCCTCATGCGCACGTTCGCGACGGCGGCCTTGGCGGCCGGGCTCCTCTCGGCGGGTTACGCGCAGGAGACGGAGCACAAGCTCTCGGGCCCGGCGCTCATCGACCACCACCTCAAGGCCAGGTGGGACGAGGCCGGTCTCAAGACCGCGAAGCACGCGGACGACGCCGAGTTCCTCCGCCGCGTGAACCTCGACATCGTGGGCGTGATCCCCTCGCTCGAGGAGGCGGAGAAATTCCTCTCCGACAGGAGCCCGTACAAGCGGCAGAAGCTGGTGGAGACCCTGCTCAAGGACCCCGGTTATGCCGAGCACTGGGCGGACGTGTGGACGGGGATCCTGGTGGGTGGCGACAACGACAACCGCGAGCAGCTGCTGAGGATGAAGGCGACCGCGGACCTCCGCGAGATGATCTCGAAGAACCTGCCCCACGATGAGTTCGCGCGGAACGTGATCTCGGTGAAGGGCGCCGTCTACGAGCGGCCGGGGTCGCAGAAGGCCGAGGGCAAGGACGGCAACCCGGAGGAGACGGGCCTGGCGGCCTACGTTTACAACATCTCGCGGGAGGCGGGGAAGGATTTCCCGATGGCCTACGCGGGCAAGATGTCGAAGGCGTTCCTGGGCGTGCAGATCCAGTGCGCCCAGTGCCACGACCATCCGTTCGACAAGTGGACGCAGGAGGAGTTCTACGGGATGGCATCCTTCTTCACCGAGGTGAGCGCGCGGCGCACGCCCCTTGCGGGCATGGACCCGATGGAGATGAGGAAGAAGGAGCAGAAAAAGGACGAGAAAAAGGACGAGAAGAAGACGGACGGGGCGAAGCCCGACGAGGCGAAACCCGAGGCCAAACAGGAGCCGCCGAAGCCCGACCCCAAGGCCGAGGCGCTGAAGAAGTTCCAGCAGATGGAGTATTACGTCCAGGTCGAGGACCGCGTCCGGGGCGGCATGCTCAAGCGTCCGGGCGGCGGCGGGGGCGGCGACCTCACGATCCCGGACTCCAAGGGCGGCCCGATCAAGGCGTCGTTCATCGAGAACAAGAAGGGGGCGGTCGCGGGCGAGCCCCGGCGCGTGACGTTCGCGAAGTACGTTACGGAGCCGGAAAACGTGCAGTTCGCCAGGATGGCGGTGAACCGGATGTGGGCGCACTTCTTCGGGGCGGGGTTCGTCAACCCGGTGGACGACTTCAACGGTCGGAACAAAC
>JAHFOZ010000344.1:4991-5770 GCA_023261405.1 Planctomycetota bacterium | reverse complement strand
GTCCTGCGTGATGTCGAAGGCGTAGTGCAGCGCCAGGGTGAGCTCCACGACGCCGAGGTTCGAGCCGAGGTGGCCGCCCGTCTTGAGGACCACGTCGAGGATGAGCTGGCGGACTTCATCGGCGAGGGCGGGCAGTTCCTCCGGCGTGAGCTTCTTGATGTCGTTCACCCCGTTGATGCGGTCGAGCAGCTTCGTCATGTCAGTGCTTCCGGGAAAGGATGAAGTCGACGATCCCGCGGAGCCGTTCTCCGCGCGGCCCGAGGAAGCGGATCGCCGCTTTCGCGGCGGCCCCCTCGCGGGCGGCCCGGCCTTTGGCTCGCTCCACGCCGTGCATTGCGGCGAAATTACGCCGCCCGCGCTCGGAAGCATCCAGTATATCATCGACCGCCTGGAAGGCAAGGCCGAGGCGAAGTCCATACCGTCCAAGGGCTTCGACACGGGGCGAGCCGGCGGCGAGGGCCCCCAGGCGGGTGGAGGCCTCGAAGAGCGCGGCGGTTTTCATCCGGTGGATTTCATGGACGTCGCCGGCCGGGGCGAGATCGATCTGCTGGCCTCCGACCATGCCCTGGGCTCCGGCGCCTTTCGCGAGCGACAGGATCATCGGGGCCACGAGCGAGCGGTCGGGCGTGCGGGCGAGGGCCTCGAAGGCGGCCGCCTGTAGGGCGTCGCCGGCGAGGATGGCGGTGGCCTCGTCGAACTTGACGTGGCTGGCGGGCTTGCCGCGGCGCAGGGCGTCGTCGTCCATGGCGGGAAGGTCGTCATGGATGAGGGAGTAGGTG
>JAHFOZ010000344.1:0-4981 GCA_023261405.1 Planctomycetota bacterium | reverse complement strand
CTGGGGGCGGATGCGCTTTCCCGCGTTGAAGAGCGTGTAGCGGAGGGCGGCGTACAGGCGGGCGGGGACGCCGCGGCGGTGGAGGTGGCGGTGCAGGGCCGCTTCGAGGCGCGCGCTCACTCGGGCTTTTTCCGGGCGGGCTTGTCCTCGGCGGCGGGGTCGAAGTCCCGGGCGGCGAGCGTGCCGTCCTTCTCCTTCACCAGGAGCTGGATTTTCTTCTCGGCCTGCTCGAGGATCGCGTAGCACTGCCGGAGCGCCCGGATGCCGGCCTCGTATTTCTCGATCGACTCCTCGAGCCCGAGCTTTCCCCCTTCGAGGGACTTCACCGCCTCCTCGACCTGCTTGAGGTGGTCCTCGAACTTCTCCTTCTTCACGGGCTTGTCGGTCATGGGCGGGGATTGTAGCAAGGGGGGCCGGGGCTTGTCACTCACTCGACGCGCGAGCGGACCTCTCCATCGCCCAGGCGGCTGACCAGGCGGTCGCCGGCCTTGGCCTGCCGCGCGGTCTTGAGGATCTCGTTCGTGGACTCGAGCCTTGTGATCGAGTAGCCGCGCGCGAGGATCGCCACGGGGGATAGGGCTTCGAGCATTCCAGCCGCCTCCCGGAGCCGCGCCGTGGCGGTCTCGGCCGCGCGGCGCGTGTGGGAGCGCAGGAGGTCGGTGAGGTGCTCGACTCGCTGTCGCGCGGCCTCCGGCGCGCGAGGCAGGTCGCCGTAGAGCGACGAGGCCAGGAGGTCCAGCCGCTCGCGCAGGTAGACGCTGGCCTGGCCGACGCCCACGGCGAGGCGCTCCTGCAGTTCGTCGAGCCGCTGCGTGAACTGCATCGGGAGTTCCGCGATGCGCCCGAGCGCGTGGCCGCGCGCGAGCGCGTCGAGCCCGGAGCGGGCCAGGTCCGCCCGCGTCCTGAGCGCCCGCTTGAGCTTCGTCCCCTGGTCCTCGAGCGCGAGGAGCAGGTCGTCCAGCATCGGGACGGCCTTCACCGCGGCGTCCGTGGGGGTCAGCGCCCGGACGTCGGCCACGAAGTCGGCGATGGTCGTGTCGGTCTCGTGCCCCACGGCGCTGATGACGGGGATGCGGGAGGCGTGGATCGCCCGGGCCACGACCTCCTCGTTGAAGGCCCATAGGTCCTCGATCGAGCCGCCGCCTCTACCGACGATCAGGACGTCGAGGTCCGGCAGGGCGAGGTTGAGGTGGCCGATCGCCGCGGCGATCTCCTGGGCGGAGCCTTCGCCCTGGACGCGCACCGGGTAGACCACCACGTGGACGGCGGGGCAGCGGGTGCGGAGGGTGCGAAGCATGTCCTGGACGGCCGCACCGGTGGGGGAGGTCACGAGGGCGATCTTCCGCGGCAGGAAGGGGAGGGGGCGTTTCCGCGCCGCATCGAAGAGGCCCTCCTGCTGGAGCTTCTCCTTGAGCTGCTCGAACCTGAGCTGGAGCGCGCCGACGCCGCGCGGCTCCATCTCCTCGACGATGAGCTGGTATTTCCCGTAGGGCAGGTAGACATCCACCTTCCCGTACGCGATGACTTCCATGCCGTCCTCGGGCCGGAAGCGGAGCCGCGACGACACGCCCTTCCACATCACGCAGGGGACCTGCGACTCCTCATCCTTGAGCGTGAAGTAGAGGTGGCCGCTGGAGGCGGGACGGAAGTTGGAGATCTCCCCCGCGACCCAGACGCTGCGGATCGTCTCCTCGATGGACTTCTTGATGCGCCGCGTGAGCTCCCCGACGCTGAGGATCTTCCGCTCGGAGGGTTGAAGCGGTTCGGCGGAAAGGCCCATGCGGCGAGTCTCCCTGATAAACTAAACTGTTTACTTTATCATATCGTAAATATGATAAAGTAAAGAGGTTACTTTATCACGACGCGCTGGATCTCGAGGGCCCGGCCGGAGTCGCTGTCCACGGTGGCGAGGGCGCCGCAGAGGCGGACGTCGCCGGTGGCCACTTCGAAGTGGGCGGGCATGCCGGTGGTGAAGCGGTGGAGGACCCGGTCGACGCGGCGGCCGATGACGCTCTCGTAGGGCCCGGTCATGCCGCAGTCGGTGATGTAGGCGGTGCCCTGGGGGAGGACGCGCTCGTCGGCCGTCTGGATGTGGGTGTGGGTGCCGAAGACGAAGCTCGCGTGGCCGTCCATCCACCATCCCATGCCGACCTTCTCGCTCGTGGCCTCGCAGTGCATGTCGATGCAGATGACCTGGGTCCTCGCCTTGAGCTCCGCGACCAGCTTCTTCGCGGCCAGGAACGGGCAGTCGCAGGGGACGTTCATGAAGACGCGGCCCTGGAGGTGGATGACGCCGACCTTCACGCCCGACGGCGTCTCCCAGACCGTGTGCCCCTTGCCGGGCTGATCCACGGGGTAGTTCGCGGGTCGGAGGAGGCCCGGCTGGCGGTCGATGTAGGGGATGAGCTCCTTGCGGACGTACACCGCGAGACGCTCCCGGATGATGGTGCGCCCCGGCTCGCCCACGACGTCGCCGATGGCGAGGATGCGGACCTTCATCGTGCGTACTCGACGAAACGGGTCTCGCGCATCACGGTCACCCGGATCTCGCCGGGGTAGGTCAGCCGCTCCTCGCAGGCCTTGGCGATATCGCGTGCGACCACGATGGCCTGGTCGTCGCTGATCTTCTCGCTGTCGACCATGCAGCGGATCTCGCGTCCCGCCTGGATGGCGTAGACGGTCGTGACACCCGGGAAGGACTTGGCGAGGGCCTCGAGTTCCTGAAGGCGCTTGATGTAGCGGTCCATCGACTCGCTGCGCGCCCCCGGCCGCGAGGCCGAGATCGCGTCCGCCGCCGACGCCAGCAGGGTGTAGATGTAGTTCGCGTCCGGATCGTTGTGATGGTTGGCGGCGGCGTCCACCACCTCCTTGGGCTCGTCGAAACGCTTCAGCAGCTCGCCGCCGATCACCGGGTGGGATCCCTCGAACTCCTGGTCCACGGCCTTGCCGATGTCGTGGAAGACGCCGCAGCGGCGGGCGAGCCGCTGGTCCAGCTTGAGCTCCGCCGCCATCACCATCGAGAGGTGGGCCACCTCGCGCACGTGCTGGAGCACGTTCTGCCCGTAGCTCGTGCGGTACTTCAGGCGCCCGAGCAGCGTCACGAGCTTCGGGTGGACGTTCATGATGTCCTGCTCGCGGAGGAACTCCTTCCCGACGTGGACGATGTGCTCCTCCATCTCGCGCTTGGTCTGCTCGCAGAGCTCCTCGATCCGGGTGGGATGAATGCGGCCGTCGAGGATCAGCTTCTCCATCGAGCGGCGGGCCATCTCGCGCCGCACGCCGTCGAAGGCGGAGAGGACGATGACGCCCGGGGTGTCGTCCACGATGACGTCGACTCCGGTGGCGCGCTCGAAGGCGCGGATGTTCCGGCCCTCGCGGCCGATGATGCGTCCCTTCATCTCGTCGCTGGGAAGGTCCACCATGGTGACCACGCTGTCGGCCGTGTGGGACGCCGCGAAGCGCTGGATCGCCATCCCGATCACGCGGCGCGCCTCGGTCTCGGCATTCTCCTTGGCCGTGTCGAGGCGCTTCCGGATGAGCCCGGCCTTCTCCTTCTCGAGCTCCGGCTCCAGCTTGTCCAGGAGGAGCTTCACCGCGTCCTCCTTGGTGAGGCTGGCGATGCGGTGGAGGGTGGCCTTCTCCTCCTCGACGATCTTGTCGACCTGCCGCTCCTTGTCCCGGAGCTCGTTCTCCTTGCGGTCGATCTCCTTGGTCTTTCCGTCGATGTGGCGTTCCTTCTGCTGGACCCCGTCCACGCGCTTGTCCAGCACGTCCTCCTTCTTTTCGAGGCGTCCCTCGTAGGAGCGGAGGTCGAGGCGCTTGTCCTTGATCTCCTTCTCGGCTTCGTCGCGGAACTTTCCCGCGTCGGCCCGCGCGTCGGCCTCGATCTTCGAGGCGCCCGCCGTGGCCTCGGCGAGCATTTTCTGGGCCTCCATGGCGGCCCGGGTGCGTGTGGAGCGCGCGACGAGGGCGTGGGCGATGGCGTACCCGGCCCCCGCCCCGACGGCGAGCCCGAGGACGATGTAGAGTGCCTGGTCCATGCGGTGGTCCTCCCTGGGGACAGAGACCCAGCGGGCGGCGTGGGGGCGTGCCCTTAAGGCGGACGGGGAGCGGGGAGTCGAGGCCCTAGTGAAGTGGCTCCATCCGGCGTCCCATCCCGAGGTCTATGTCCTGAAGGACTTAGTTCGTTCTTAAAGAAAGCGCCATCACGTCAGCCCTCTATGGAATCCCCCCGCTCATCGGGTCTCGTCAGGCGGAGGGCGACTGGACCCGATTCTAATGGGTGGGCCGGAGGAGTCAAGCAGAGATTGATCCATCGACGATTTCGCCCCTGGGGCCCTTGAGGAATTCCCCCCCCCTCCGCTCCTTCGGGAGCAAAGCGTCGGAGGGCAAGCCCCTCGCCCCCCTTCGAGGGGGGAACGGGACGATTGAACGAAGAGCCGGCCTACAGAGCCCCTGCTCCGTGTCTAGGAAGACAGGAATCTTCGCATGGGCGTGGTGAGTCTCGCAATTCGGGAGGCTCAATAGTGTTTACTGTATGAATCGTCAGTATTATAGTGGGCGCCCGGGGCGGAGCGGGTCGGCAGGTCCACTCGCAGAGCCCCTGCACCAGAAGATGCAGAAACTGATCATCCACACCATGAGCCAGGAGTGGACGGTGGACCTCGTCCCCGGCTCGAACGTCGTAGGTCGGGCGTCCCAGTGCCAGGTCCCCGTCAAGGACCCCAGCCTCTCGCGGCAGCATTGCGAACTCGTTCTGGAAGGCGAGGCCGTCCGGCTGCTCGACAAGGGCAGCATGAACGGCACGCTGCTCAACGGACGGAGGGTCCTCGACCAGGTCATGAGTCCCGGGGACCGGATCACCATCGGCTCCGTGACCCTGTGGCTCGGGCACAAAGGGAACATGCCCGCGGACCGCAAGGACCTTCCCATCGCACAGCCCGCCCCCGCGCCTTCCGCGGACACCAACGTTCCCACCCGC
>JAHFOZ010000343.1 GCA_023261405.1 Planctomycetota bacterium | reverse complement strand
TCCTCGCCTCCCACCTTTAGGAACAAGACACTCCGTCTGTTGTATCCCTGGGAACAAGGTACTCCGTCCGTTTTTCTACAGAGCTTGGCAGTCGACTTGCGTGGTCCATCCCCGTGGATTCGATCAGGACTTACCTGTGGGCCTTCGGGAGGTCCTACACCTACGACCCCCGCCGGAACAGCTATCTCTGGTTCGGGGTCCTCTGGGGTCTTCCCGTCCCTCTGTTCTCGATCTTCATCGACCTCCACCTCACCGGCGACCTCTTCCAGCCACCCCTGGAGGCCGTGAGGAGGCACCCCATCCACTATTTCTTCCTCGCGCACCCCCTCCTCTTCGGCGTGGTCTTCGGGGCCATGGGGACCCTCCGACACGACTTGGAGCTCAAGGTCGCCGACCTCATCCGAAGCCTCACGGACTTGGCCACCACCGACCCCCTGACGGGCCTCTACAACCGTCGCTACATCCTGGAAGAAATGAAAAAGGCCCTCCTCCGTTCCAGGCGTTCCGGCCAGCCGTTCACGCTCCTCCTCTTCGACCTCAACGCGTTCAAGGCCGTCAACGACACGCGCGGCCACACCGAAGGCGACTTCGTCCTCCAGCGCACCGCCGGCGCCCTTCGCAGCGCCGTGCGCGAAGGCGACGTCCTGGCGCGCTACGGGGGCGACGAGTTCCTCCTCCTCGTCCACGACGACCTCCCCGCCGCCCGCACCCTCGCGGACCGCGCGGCCGCCGCGGTGATGGAACGCGCGGGACTCTCGTTCGAGGTCGGAGCCGCCCGGTTCCCGGAGGACGGAGCCACGGTCGAGGATCTGATCAACACCGCCGACAGACACCTGGGCGGGGACAAGAAAAGGCGGCACGAGACCACGACAAGCCGTTAGGAGCCACCCCATGGTCGACGACGCAGGTCCCGAACTCCCCGAGGTGGGCCGCAAGGCCGCCATGCGCGACTTCGTGGCGGCGCTGAAATCCCCCTTCACCTACTCCTGGAACAACCTGGGCGCCGTCGCCGGCCTCCTCTGGGGCCTCCCGGTGCCGTTCTTCTCGCTCCTGGTCGACGTCCTGGCCTCGGGCCGCCCTTTCACCCCCTCCCTCATCCTCGAGCGCCCCATCCGCGTCTTCTTCCTCCTGCATCCGTTTCTCTTCGCCGTGGCCTTCGGCGCGATGGGGACCGTCCGGCGCCGCCAGGGCCGCACGATCGCGCGCCTCGTCCTCACCCTCGAGAAGCGCGCCGCGGAGCTCTCCGGCGCGAACGCGAAACTCCAGGAACTCGACCGCCTGAAGGCCGAGTTCATGGCCAACGTCACCCACGAGCTCAAGACGCCGCTCGTGGCGATCCGCGGCTACGCCGAGCTCATCCTCGACGGAAAGCTCGGGACCTTTCCCGAATCCCAGCAGGAGGGCTTCGCGATCGTCCGCCGCAGCGCCGAGCGGCTCCACCGGATGATCGACGAGCTCCTCGAATTCCAGAAGATCGACGGGGGCGGCCTCACCCTGGCGATCGAGGAGTTCGACCTCGTGAGCGACGCGCGCGAAGCCGCCCGCACGTTCCTCCCCCAGATCCAGGAAAAGGGGATCGTCCTCCACCTCGAGCTTCCGGAGACCCTGACCGTGAAGGCGGATCCGGAGAAGATCGGCCGCGTCCTCCTCAACCTCCTCTCCAACGCGGTGAAGTTCTCGCCACCCAACGGAAACCTGTGGATGGCGATCCGCGCCGGGGAACGCGCCCTCGTGCGCATCGCGGACGAGGGCCCGGGTCTCTCCGACGAGGCGCAGAAGCACCTCTTCACGCGCTTCTGGCAGGCCGACGGCTCGTCCCGGCGCCGCCACGGCGGCAGCGGCCTTGGCCTCGCGATCGTGAAGGGGATCCTGGACGCCCACGGGTGCGCCATCCGGATTTCCCCGCGCGAAGGCCGGGGCACCGAGGCGCTGTTCGACCTCCCCCTGCCGGCCCCCGCGGCGGTTGCGGAGGTGACGCCGTGAACGCCCTCCATCCGGGAACGGACGAATCCACGCTCGCCGACAGGCTCGCCGGGATCATCGGCTACCTCCGGATGCAGCGTTACGGCGACGTCTCCCACGCCCTCAAGGACGCCCTCCACGGGGCTTGCGACAAGTTCGTGCGCAGGCTGGCGGACCACCTGCGCCACGAGGAGGAGGTCCTCTTCCCGGGGCTGCTCGAGGCCTCGCCCGGCTCTGCTGCCATGCTGGAGGAGATCCGCCAGGAGCACCGCCTCCTGCACATCTACGCCCGCGAGCTCGGCGTGCGGCTCCGCGCGCGCGACGAGGACGGCGCGTTCGCGGTCGCCCGCTCCTTCCTCGGCGCCCTCTTCGACCACATCCAGCGCGAAGGCGACGCGGTGGACTCGATCGTCCGCTCCCTCGACGAGGCCGCGGCCCGGAAGATCCTGGATCTCATGCTGGCCACCTCGGGGGCCTGCCCGGAATGCCGCAAGCGCGGCCTAGGCTGCGGGTGCGGGCCATGAGGATCCTCGCCATCGACGACGAGAAGGACACGCGCCGTCTCCTCCGTGACATCCTGGGCTCCGCCGGCCACCAGGTGATCGCAGCCGCCGACGCGGTGCAGGGCCTCTTCTACGCCGAGATCGGCCGCTTCGACCTCATCCTCCTCGACCTCATGATGCCGGTGATGGACGGCCGGCAGCTCGCCCGCGTGCTGGCCCGGCACTGGAACACCTTCGACACGCCGATCATCGTCCTGTCCTGCCTCAAGGACGAGGCGGCCCGCAGGGAGGTGAGGAACCTGGGTTGCGTGAGCTTCCTGGAGAAGCCCTTCAGCCCGGCCGAGTTGCTCACCACGGTCGCCGCCTGCGCGCGGAAATATCCGCAGGTCTCCCCGGCGGCGGCCCGGATTCTTCCGCCTGCGGTCTGAAAAAGTCCGCGCCCGCACGCCCGCGAGCGCCTCTCTCGGCATCCGGTCCCGTGGCAGGGGAGTTGCGGCGCCCTCCCAAACTTGAACTGATGGACAAGCCCACGACCGAAGCTGTCTCCGAGCTCATCCGACAAGCCGGCAGGTCCATGGCTGTCGGCGAGGCCGGCGCGGCCCTGGAAGCCGTGACCCGCCTGGAGCAGGAATTTCGCCGCCGCGCGGACCGCGGGGCCGCGCTCCCCGGCATCTGGGACGCCTTTCTCGGCCTGCTCCATCGACGCGGATACCGCGTCTCCACGGAGGCGGAGCGCCGGGACGCGCTGGAGGAGATCCGGCAGACGGGCGCGGGCTTCGATCTTTACGACCTGGCGGAGGGACTGGCCCGATACGACACGACGGCCCGGGAATGCAGGAACGCCGTGGCCTACCCGCTGTTTCCTCCTCTCCTGATCTTCGCCCGCCCCTGCGGGTGCGGCGGGCATGAGCGGAAACTTACATGAGGAGATTCCGATGCTCACCATCCTCGGTTTCGGCATGATCGGGGTGATCACACTGGCCTTCACCGTCCTCATCCTGCGCGAGGACTGGCTCCGTAGCAAGGGCATGTGATTTTCAGGGTCGATGGGCGATCTTCCGCATCCTGCCCGTGATCCTTCCGCCTGGGCGCATGGCCGCCGACTTGCTCTGACGTTGCTGCCATGCACGAGCTCCCATGGAGAACGGTGCCCGGGCTCCTGATCCTGGCCCACCTGGCCGGGCAGGAGGCCCCGTCGAACATCCGCGAGATCGCCCACCATTCGGGGATTCCCCTGAAGAAAGTCGGCCCCTTGCTGCGCCGCCTCCGGCGTGCGGGCCTGGCCCGCGGCGCCCCCGGCACGGGCTGGCGCCTGACGCGCCCGCCCTCGGAGATCACGATGCAGGAGGCCGTGGACGCGCTACCGGCCGGCCCTGCCATCGAGGCGTGTCGCATGGACTACGAGGCCTGCGCCCTCCGGACGTCCTGCCCCCTGGCCCCGCTGTGCCGCGCCGGCGACGACATGCTCCGCACGCTCCTGGCCCGCATGACGCTGGCAGACCTGCGTCCCGTCGTCCCGCTGCTTCCCTGAGCCTGCGGCATTAACCCAAGGGAATACCAGCACCATGTTTCAATGGCCCGTTTCCTGTTCCCGGGCGGTCGCGGGGCTTCCCCGGCGTAGGGTAGTCGGGATCGTAAGGGGCCGAATGTTCCGGATCGCTTGCGTCTGCGCGTTCCTGATGCCGGCCATGCGAGCGGCCGGACAGGAGGCGCCTCGCCCCGGCGACCCCGCCTTCTTCGAGAACACAATCCGCCCCCTCCTGGACGCGCACTGCTACGACTGCCATTCCCAGCGCGCGGAGAAGCTCAAGGGAGACCTGCGGCTCGACCGCCTCGCGGCGGACTTCAGCCTCGAGGCCGGGCGGAAACAATGGCTGGCCGTGCTGGACCGGGTAAGCGCGGGGGAGATGCCCCCGAAGGCGAAACCGCGACCGCCGGAGCCGGAGCTGCGGACCCTGACCGACTGGATCCGCGGCCGATCGGAAGCGGCGGACGCCGCGCGCCGGACCGCGCAGGGACGCGTGGTGTACCGCCGGCTCAACCGCGTCGAATACGAGAACACCGTACGCGATCTCCTCGGCGTCGACGTGGACCTTCAGGACCTGCTTCCGCCGGACAGCCCGGCGCACGGATTCGACAACGTCGGCGAGGCGCTTCACGTCTCCTCGTTCCTCATGGAGCGGTACCTGGAGGCGGCCGACACGGCGCTCGGCGTGGCCATCGCCAACGGCCCGCCGCCGCCGGTCCTCAAGAAGCGCTACACGTTGAACGACGCCCACCCGGTGAAGAATGCCACCGAGAAGGTGTATCGCAAGATCGACGACACGGCCGTGCTCTTCAGCTCGTCCGCCTGGAACGCCGTCACGCTGGTCTCGTTCTATCCCCCGGATCGCGGCCGGTATCGCTTCCGCATCTCCGCCGCCGGGTTCCAGAGCTCCGGCAAGCCGGTCGTCTACCGCGTCGATGCCGGCTCCATGCAGATGGGGGGCAGGCCCAGCCGGCTCGTCGGCTACTTCGACGCCCCCGCCGATCAGCCCGCGGTCGTGGAGTTCGTCGAGACCCTCGAGGCCCGGAGCACGATCCGGATCCACCCTTATGGACTGGCCGGGGCCCAGGCCGTCCACAAGGTGGGAGCAGACTCCTGGACGGGGGCGGGGCTGGCCGTCCACTGGGTTGACGTGGAGGGTCCGCTCAACGACCCCTGGCCGCCGGCCTCCCACCGCGGGATCTTCGGCGATCTGCCACAGGCCCGCGTCCCCGGAAACCGGCTGGAGGTCGTCTCGAAGGATCCCCTGCCCGACGCGCAGCGCATCCTCCGCCCCTTCGCCCGACGCGCGTTCCGGCGTGCGGTGACGGACGACGACGTGAAACCGTTCCTCGACCTCGCCCGGGACGCGCTCGACCGGAACCGCTCGTTCGAACAGGCCGTCCGCGTCGGCCTCGCCGCCATCCTGGTCTCGCCGAAACTCCTGTTCCTCCGCGAGAAGCCCGGCCCTCTCGACGACTTCGCGCTGGCCGGCCGCCTGTCCTACTTCTTCTGGAGCACGATGCCGGACGAGGAACTGCTGGCCCTCGCCGAACAGGGCCTGCTCCGACAGGGAGAGACGCTGCGGGCCCAGGTCGAGCGCCTGCTCGCGGACCCGAAGGCGGCGGCCTTCACCCGGAACTTCGTCGGCCAATGGCTCGGCCTGCGCGACATCGACTTCACGCTGCCCAGCCACATCCTTTACCCGGAGTACGATGAGATGCTGAAGGTCTCGATGGTCCGGGAGGCGGAGCTGTTCTTCGCGGAAGTCCTCAAGGGCGATCTCGGCGTGGCCCATTTCGTG
>JAHFOZ010000342.1 GCA_023261405.1 Planctomycetota bacterium | reverse complement strand
ATCCGCCAGGTCCGCCGCGCAGGGCGTCACGTTTACCATCCCGGCCGGCATCCCCGCCTCGAGCAGCACCTCGCCGAGCAGCAGCGCCGTCATCGGCGTCGCACTCGCCGGCTTGAGAACCATCGAGTTTCCTGCCGCCATCGAAGGCGCCACCTTGTGCGCCACCAGGTTGAGCGGGAAGTTGAACGGCGTGATCGCCAGGATCGGCCCGAGCGGGAAGCGCCGCGTCAGCCCCACCCGCCCCTCCGACTGCGCGTTCAGGTCGAGCGGCAGCACCTCGCCCCCGATCCGCTTGGCCTCCTCCGAGGCGATCGTGAACGTGGCGACCGCGCGCTCCACCTCCGCGCGCGAGAGCCGGATCGTCTTGGCGTTCTCGAGCGTGATCGTCCGCGCCAGCTCCTCCCGACGGCGCGCAAGGCCCTCGGCGGCCTTGCGGAGCAGCTCCGAGCGCTTGATCGACGAGAGCTTCCGCGTCTCCTCGAAGCCCCGGACCGCCGCCGCGACCGCGCGCTCCAGCTCCGCGGGGCCGGCCTTCGCGACCTCGCCGACGACCTCGCCCGTGTGCGGGCTGCGGACGGAGATCGTGTCCTTCGCGTCGACCCATTCATTGGCGATGAGGAGCCGGTGGCGTTGCATGAAGCCCCAGAATGAAGGATTGAAGAGGGAGAATCAAGGAATTGGGGGAGCATAGCGTAGAATGGAAGGATGCGACGCACGGTCCTGATCGTGCTCCTCATGGCGTCATGCGAGGGATCGGAGCGGTAACACCGTGGAAGCGATCTGCCCGTCCTGCAAGTCCGCCTACCCCGTCTGGCCGGGGGCGGGCAGCTCCGCCTGCCCGCGCTGCACCGACACCCTGGCCCGCGACCCGCGCTACACGCCCACCGCCGTGAGCCCCGGCGTCCCCGTGCCCGTGTCGATCCCGCACCCGCAGGCGCCGCCCTCCTACGAGGTCCTCGAAACGCTCGGCCACGGCGGCATGGGCTATGTCATCAAGGCCCGCGACCGCAAGCTCGACCGCCTGGTCGCGATCAAGATGCCGCTCCCCGCCCTCACGGCCGACCCGGCCTTCCGCGACCGCTTCCTCCGCGAGGCCCGTTCCGCCGCGCGGCTCCGCCATCCGAACCTCTGCCCGATCTACGAGGTCGGCGAGCACGCGGGCATCCCCTACATCGTCATGGCGCTCATCGAGGGCCGCACGCTCCGCGACCACGCCGCTGCCGAGAAGCTCCCCGCGCGCCGCGCCGCCGAGATCCTCGCCGTGCTCTCCCGCGCGGTGGCCTACGCCCATGAGCACGGCGTGATCCACCGCGACCTCAAGCCCGCGAACGTGATGATCGACCTCGAGAGCGGCCAGCCGGTGCTCATGGATTTCGGTCTCGCCAAGGAGACGAGCGACGAAGGCAGCCACGTCACCCAGACCGGCCAGGTCGTGGGCACGCCCGCCTACATGTCCCCCGAGCAGGCCGCGGGCCGCGCCGAGCGGGTTGGGCCCTGGTCGGACCAGTACTCGCTGGGGGCCATCCTCTACGAGCTCCTCACGGGCCGGCCGCCCTTCCTGGGCGCCGTGGGCGAGGTGATCCACCAGGTCCAGCACCAGGAGCCCGAGCCGCCGCGCAAACTGTTCCCCGCGCTGCACCGCGACATCGAGACGGTCTGCCTCAAGGCCCTCTCGAAGAACCCGCAGGACCGCTACGCGGATGCCGGGTCGATGGCGAAGGACCTCGAGGCCTTTGCCGCGGGCGAGGCGATCCAGGCGCGGCGCATCGGCCCGGTCGGGAGCGTCGCGCGGCTGGTCCGGCGGCATCCGGCCGCGTCGGTCTCGATCGTCGCGGCGGTGGCGCTCTGCGCGGCGCTCGTGGGCTTCTTCGCGTCGCGCGCCTCGGAGACGCGCCGGCTTTCCGACCTGGCGCGTCGCATCGACGCGGAGGAGGACCTGGATCGCGCGCGGGCGCTCGTGACGGAGCTTGCGGCGTCCGATCCCAAGGCCGCGGCGGCGGCGCACGCGGAGGCGCTGCGGCGCGTCCTGCGGCGTCCGAGGCTGGAGGCGGCCGACCGCGAGGCGGTGGAGCGCTCGCTCGCGACGCTTGGGAAGGAGTTCCGCGAGGAGTACGGCCGGCGGCTTCACGCGTGGGAGACCCTGATGGAGTTCCGATCGCCGCCGGATCGTTTCGAGGGCAAGCCGGCGAAGGGCCCGGCGGGACCGGTTTCGGCCACGACGCACAAGCCGGCGGGGAACGTCCAGCTGGAGGCGCGCTTCGCGAACGCGGGCGACGCGGCCGTGGGCCTGACCCTCGGGGGCTATGCGTTCGTCGTGCGAGGCGCGGAGCTCGAGGTCTGGCGCGGGGATGTCGTGGTCAAGGGGGCGCCGCTCCCGGCGCCGCCGGCGGGTGAGCTCAGGGTGGGCGTCCAGAAAGAGGGCGGGGTCTTCCGCGTTCAGGTGGGGGACCTTGCGGCGACGGTGTTCGAGGACGTCTTTCCGCTGCCGCCGGGGACGCTGGGCGTGGTGCTCCCGCCCGGGGCGGGCCTCGTCTTCCTGCGCGCCGCGAGGCAGACGCTGGCGCCGGAGGCGAGCCCGCTGGAGAAGGCGGACGAGCTCCATGTGCAGGGGCGGACGGAGGAGGCGCTGACGGCGTACCGCGACGAGGCGATCCGGGCGGGGACGGGGCGCTTTGCGCAGGAGGCGCGCTACAAGCAGGCGGTGTGCCTCGAGGCGCTGGGGAGGCGCGACGAGGCGGCGGAGCTCTTCGGGGAGATCGGGGCGGAGGCGGGCGAGCGATGGCCGCTGCTGGCGCTCTGCCACGTGTGGCTCCTCCGGGTGGAAAAGGGGGCGCTGGACGAGGCGGAGAGCCTGCTGCAGCTCGTGCAGGTGCGCTACGACCCGAAGCAGCTGGCGGCGGGGATCCCGGAGGACATGCGGGCGCGGATCGTGGAGGCGTACGGGGCGAGTTCGGCGGGGGCGGCAGTCCTGGTGAACGACCCCACGCGGATCGCGCGCCTCGAGCGGGCGATCAAGGTGGTGGACCTGCTGCGGCCCCAGTCGCACCAGCGGGTCTGGGTGCGCTGGAACCTGATGCGGGCCTGCCACATGGAGGGGGATTTCGCCGCGGCGGAGCGGCACGCGCGCGACGCGCTCTCGCTCACGCGGAGGCCGGACGGGTCCCTGGGCGGCTGGGGAATGTCGATCGTGGAGGACCTCTCCTGGATCCTCCGCCTGCGGGGTGCAGGGGCGGAGGCGGAGACGCTGGTGAACGGGGCGCTCTTCGACGCCAAGGGCGCGGTGTGGGAGGGATTCCAGCCGCTGCTCCTCGATCTTGCGCGGATCCGCGCGGCGGCGGGGAAGTGGGAGGAGGCGGAGCGGGAGGTGGCGCGATTCTTCGAGGCGGTGCCGGCGACGGAGATGGATTTTCGGGCCTGGGGCTCGGGCTGGCTGCTGCGCGGGTTCCTGGCGGAGCGGCGGGGGGACGCGAAGGGGGCGGAGGAGGCGTGGAAGGAGGGGACTCGGGAGCACTGGGCCGCGCTGGCGCGTCCGACGAAGCCGGCGACATCGGGGATGGACCACCACCTGGGGCTGGTGCTCGCGTCGCTCTCGGGGACGATGACGCAGGAGCACGTGGATCTCATGGTGGGATTCCTGGTGAAGGAGAACTCGCCCGGGGCCGCTCGTCCGCAGGAGCTGCTGCGGGGGATCCTCAAGCTGACGCCGGAGCACCTGGCGGGGCTCTTCAGAGGGCCGCGCGGTTTCTCCTACGCCCGCGACCTGGCCTACATGCGGATCCCGCTGGCGGACCTGGTGGAGGGGCCGGCGTGCCTGCTGGCGCTGGAGCTGCTGACGCGATCGATGAAGCGGCCGCTCGCGGCGGAGGAGGACGAACTGGGCTGGGGGGCCGCGCGCGGGTGGGTGAAGGGTTACCGCACGGGCAGGATCGCGATGGGCCAGCTCCTCCAGCTGGGCATGTCGTACCGGGGTGTGGTGGACGGCCTGGGCTGGGCGGGACTGGCGCCGAAGCTCCCGCCCGAGCTGCGTGGGCCGATCGCCTACTTCCTGGGCTTCCGCCTCGAGGAGATGGCCAGGCCCGACGTGGCGGCGGCGCTCTGGAAGACGGCGCAGCGGGACGCGCCGGAAGGGAGCGCCCTCAGGCGCCTGGCGCAGCAGGAGCTGGGCCGACTGGGGCAGTAGCCGCTCCGCGCGCTACTTCGGGGTGTCGTCCTTGGCGCCCTGCTTGATCCACCTGGAGAGGATGGCGATCTGTTCGGGCTTGAGCTTGTCGCCCTTCTCGGGCATCTCGGGCTCGGGGCCGATGACGCTCTGGATGAGGATGCTCTTGTCCGGGTCACCCGGGACGATGGGGCTCTTCTGCTTACCGCCCTTCATGAGGAGGGCGTAGGTGGACATGTCGAGCTTCCCCTTGAGCTTCTTGGGGTTGTGGCATTCGAAGCAACTGGCCTTGAGGATCGGCAAGACGTCCTTGGTGTAGCTGACCGGGGCGTCCTTGTCCTGGGCGGCGGCGCCGCCGCCGGTCTCGCCCTCCGAAGCTCCGACCCTCTGAGGAGCGAAGGAGGGGAGGGCAGCCACGGCGAAGAGGGCGGTGAGCACGAGTTTCATGGTCCGGTTCTCCTGTCGATCATCCCGTTGCGATATCCAACGCCGTGGGAGGCCGCGGGTTTCCGCAATTCTTCAAGGGGTTCGCCTCGGCCGGCCCAGGGGGTGCTTGCACTGAGCGAGGACGGCGGATCCGGCCGAGTCGAAGTGGTGGGCGGGGCGAGACTCGAACTCGCACACCTTTCGGTATACGCCCCTCAAACGTACGTGTCTGCCAATTCCACCACCCGCCCACGGGTTGCGCGGCTGAGGGAGAAGCATTCTTATCCGACCCATCCCGCGATGGCAAGGAATTCTTCGCGGGGCGCATGACCGGCTTACTTCACCCAGAGCCGGGCCTCGAACTGCAGGCCGTCGGCCGTGAAGCGGCCGTTGAGAGAGGCGTGGTCGAGACCCGCCGCCGCCTTGCGGGCGGAGGCGAGGCGCTCCTGCGTGCGGGCGTGCTCCCGCTCCCAGGCGGGCGTCTTCGAGAAATCGGCGAGCGCCGTGGCGACGAGCTGCGCCTTCTGGTTCGCGAGGTGGCGCGAGAGGTCGTTCGGGTCGGGGAAGCGCTTCTGGAGCGCCGCGAGCGCCGGGCCCGAAAACATCCGGTCGTAGAGCGCCGCCGCCTTCGAGTCCGCCTCGTCGCGGAAGGAGGCGTCCGTGAGGGCGGGCGCGAGCGCGTCGGCGAGGGCGAAGAGGGGGCCGACCTCGAACGTCGCCGCCGCGTGGTGCGGCCCCTCCGCGGGAGGAGAAGGCTCCTCGAGGAGCGCGGCGCAGGTGGAGAAGAGGAGCCGCCGGTCCTTGAACGCGAAGGCGGGCGACCAGGCGTCGCCCAGGCGGGGCGCGGGGGAGTCGCGGAGCTTGAGGCGCCACTTCGTGCCCTCGGTGGAGAGCTCGAAGGCCGGCCGTTGGCCGCGGTTCCGCGCCCAGGTCTCCACGTCGTAGGCCGTGCGATGGAGCATCTTCGCGAGGGTCGCCCCCGTGGACTCTTCCGCCAGCTCGATCCAGCCTCTGAGGGCCGGGCTGCCGTCCGGGCCCTGGAGCACGGAGAGGACCAGGGAGGGTCCCACCTGCGCGAGAAAGTCGCGCACGCCCCGGCCGCCCAGGAAGTCGCGCGAGAGCGCCGAGGCTTCGCGGTCCACCTTCTCGCGGTCCAGCGGGAGGAGCTCGTGGGTGATCTCGTCCCAGAGACGGGGAAAGGGGACCGTGA
>JAHFOZ010000341.1:3000-5796 GCA_023261405.1 Planctomycetota bacterium | reverse complement strand
CAACGGCAACCTGGTCAACTCCACCACCCTCCGCCGGGCCGTGGAGGAGCAGGGCCACTTCTTCCCCGTCTTCCACACCACCACCGACACCGAGATCATCCTCTACCTCGTCGCCCGCTCGGCGGACCTGGAAAAGGGCCTCAAGCAGGCGCTGACTCAGGTCCAGGGGGCCTACTCGCTCCTCTTCCTCACCCCGGACGCGCTCATCGCGGCGCGCGACCCGCAGGGCTTCCGCCCCCTCGTCCTGGGGCGCCGCGGCGGGGCCTGGGCCGTGGCCTCCGAGACCTGCGGCTTCGACCTCTCGGGGATCGAGTACCAGCGCGACATCGAGCCCGGCGAGATCCTCTTCATCGACAAGAACGGCCCGCGCTCGGAGCGCTTCCTCCCCAAGAAGGAGTGCAAGCCCGCCCACTGCCTCTTCGAGCACGTCTACTTCGCCCGTCCCGACAGCCGCGTGCACGGCGACCTCGTCCACGAGGTGCGCTGGAAGCTCGGCCAGCAACTTGCCCGCGAGCACCCCGTGGACGCGGACTTCGTGACCCCCATCCCCGACTCGGGGCTCTTCGCCGCCCAGGGCTACGCCGAGCAGGCGAAGCTCCCCTTCCGCATGGGCCTCATCCGCAATCACTACGTCGGCCGCACCTTCATCCAGCCCAGCCAGGACCAGCGCACCGCGGGCGTCGAGATCAAGCTCGCGGCCGTCCGCGAACTGGTGAAGGGCAAGCGGGTCGTCGTGGTGGACGACTCCGTGATCCGGGGCACCACCTCGAAGTCGCGCATCCGGCTCCTCAAGGACTCCGGCGCGAAGGAGGTCCACCTCCGGGTCTCCTGCCCGCCCACGAAGAACCCCTGCTACTACGGGATCGACTTCCCGAACCCCAAGGAACTCATCGCCTCGAACCACAGCGTGGAGGAGATCCGTCGCCACATCGGCGTGGACACCCTGGGCTACCTCAGCCTCGAGGGGATGCTCTCCGCCGTCAACGGCCCGAAGACGAACTACTGCACCGCCTGCTGGAGCGGCAAGTACCCCGTGGCCCCCGTCGACGTGATGAAGAAGGACAAGCACGAGTAGACCATGCCCATCACCTACCTTGACGCCGGCGTCGACCAGGAACAGAAGGACAAGGCCATCGACCGCATCCTCCAGATGATGCGGCGCACCCACGACCCCGGCGTCATCGACCTGCCCTGGGGCTTCGCCGGGCTCTACTCCCTCAAGACTTCCACCCTCTTCGAGAAGAATTACAAGCACCCGGTCCTCGTCGCCTGCACCGACGGCGTGGGCACCAAGCTCCGGCTCGCCCGCCTCCTGGGGAAGCACGACACCGTCGGGATCGACCTCGTGGCCATGAGCGTGAACGACCTGGTCGTCACCGGCGCGCGGCCGCTCTTTTTCCTCGACTACGTCGCCATGGGCAAGGTCGACCGCGCCGTCCTCCTCGATGTCGTGAAGGGCATCGTGAACGGCTGCGAGCAGTCCGAGTGCGCCCTCCTGGGAGGCGAGACCGCCGAGATGCCCGGGATGTACGCCGACGGGGACTACGACCTCGCGGGGTTCTGCACCGGGATCGTCGAAAGGTCCAGGATCATCGACGGCTCGTCCGTCCGCGTCGGCGACGACGTGATCGCGCTGGCCTCCAGCGGCCTCCACTCCAACGGCTTCTCGCTCGCGCGGAAGCTCGTGGAAGGGCGCGACCTCGCCGAGCCCTTCGAGGGGTCCACCCTGGGGGCGACCCTGCTGGTCCCCACGCGCATCTACGCCCGGGCGATCAAGGAGGTGCTCCGCCGCTACACGGTGAAGAAGGCCGTGAAGGCCCTGGCCAACATCACGGGGGGCGGGATGACGGAGAACATCCCCCGTATCCTCCCCAAGGGCTGCGCCGTGGAACTCCGCGAGGGGGCGTGGAAGATCCCGCCGATCTTCCCCTTCCTCCAGAAGCTGGGGGATGTCCCTCGGCCGGAAATGTACCGGGTGTTCAACATGGGCGTGGGCATGGTGATCGTGACCGCTCCGCGCCACACCGACGCCATCCTCCGCACGCTCCGGCGGGCGGGGGAGACGGCGACGAGGGCAGGGGCGATCGTGAAGGGCGACCAGACCGTGAAGGTCGTGCCGGCGTAGGGATTCGACGGCTGAGTGGCCCGACTGCGGGAAATCCATGTGGACACCGCCCCGGGCCGATATAATTGCGGCCCCGCCGCAGGGGTATCCGGCAGGGTGCCGTCTTCTTGTTACTGGAGGCGAGATGAGATTCCTGACGTTCGTCCTGATCGCGGCCGCCGCGGGGTGCGCGGACGCCCCCGCACGCGACGAGTACGAGACCCACAAGGCGCAGGTCCTCAAGGACCTCATGAAGGTCTCCACCCGGGCCGACGAGGCCCTGATGTTCGACAAGGAGATCATGGCCAAGCAGGTCGAGCTCAACGAACAGGTCAAGAGGCTCGACAATCTCGTGAAGGTCATGGAAGCCACTCTCGCGCGCCTGGAGGACCAGGTGCGGACTCTCCAGATCGCCCCGGCGGCGAAGGCCGCCAACGGGGACCCCCAGGTCGCCGCCGGCGCCCAGCCCGCGAAGACCCCGTCGAGCGAAGAGGTCCTCCAGGACACCGAGAAGGCCCTCTCCGCGCTGCGGAAGGGGACGCTCAGCCCCGAGAAGGTGGCCGCCCAACTGCTCCCCTACGCCCGGATCAGCGCCCCGCGCCTGGTGGACGAGATCGGGAGGTCGATCCTCCAGATGGACTACACCCGGCAGCTGGAGACCATCCTCGGCAAGATGCCCCCGGCCGACCTCA
>JAHFOZ010000341.1:0-2990 GCA_023261405.1 Planctomycetota bacterium | reverse complement strand
CGACCTCAAGGTCCCCCTGCAGCGCGCCCTGACCAGCCTGGGCACCCGGTCCTCCGCCGCCACGATCGTGGGGTTGACCGAGAACCGGGAACTCTCCGCGATCCTCGAACCCCATGCCTCCGCCCTGGACGAGCCCTTCGTGCTCCCGGTGGGCGAGGCTCTCGTGCGCTGCCGGAACGCGGCGGGGATCCCCATCCTGGTCCGCTGCCTGAAGAGCCAGGAGTCCAGCACCCGGACCATCGCCATCGACACCCTCCGGAAGTTGAACCGCGACAACGCCTTCGGCTACCGCCCCATCCAGAGCCCCGACACCAACGTCGAGTCCATCAAGTCCTGGGAGGAATGGGCGGAGAAGCTGGGGAAGACGCTCTTCGATTAGGGGTGCGTCCACTTTGATTCGCCGGGATGCCCCCGGGCGGCGAATCCCTGGAGCCGGACCCGCGGGCCCGGGTAAGATGACCCCGTGACCGGCTTCGAGTTCGACCTCTTCGGGGAGGGGAAGAAGGACCGCTCCCTCCAGGGCCAGATCAAGGAGTGGGTCCGCACCCACCTCAAGCTGCCCCCCGAGGTGAGCGTCCTGGTGGCCGAGATCTACTGCGACATGCCCGGCTGCGCCCCCATCGAGACCCACGTTGCCGTCCTCAAGCCCGCCAGCCGCGACCAGTACCGGATGATGCGCCCGATGAAGGAGGTCATCAAGGAGGACATCGCGCGGATGATCTTCAACCCCGAGGGCCACGGCGCGCGCATCGACGTGGACACGCTGGACGGGGGCAGGTGGTCGTGATCCCCGTCACCGTGCTCACCGGCTTCCTCGGCGCCGGGAAGACCACTCTCCTCAACCACATCCTCAGCAACCGCAAGGGCTGGAAGGTCGCCGTGGTCGAGAACGAGTTCGGCGAGATCGGCGTGGACAACGAACTCGTCCTGGCCACCGAGGAGGACCTGATCGTCCTCAACAATGGCTGCGTCTGCTGCAAGATCCGCGGCGACCTCGTCCGCACGCTGAACGACCTGGTCCGCCGTCCGCAGAAGTTCGACGCCGTCCTCATCGAGACCACCGGCCTCGCCGACCCGGCCCCTGTGGTCCAGTGCTTCTTCGTCGACGAGGACCTGAAGTCGAAGCTCCGGCTCGACGCCGTCGTCACGGTGGTGGATTCGAAGCATGTCTGGGAGCACCTGGACGACTCCCGCGAGGCCCGCGAGCAGCTGGCCTTCGGCGACGTGGTCCTGCTCAACAAGACCGACCTCGTCCCCGCCGCGCGGCTCGACGACCTGGAGCGCCGCGTGCGCTCGCTCAACGCCCTCGCGAAGATCCACCGCACCCGGAACGCGGAGATCGACCTCGGCCTCATCCTGGACGTCGGCGCCTTCGACCTCTCGCGACGTCTCGAGGCCTCTCCCGACCTCTTCTCGGAGCCGGCCCACGCCCATTCCGATATCGGATCCGTCTCGCTGCGGGAGCCCGGGCCGCTCGACGGCGCCCGGCTCAACGCCTGGCTGGGCGGGCTCCTCAAGAGCCGCGGCCAGGACATCTTTCGCATGAAGGGCATCGTCGAGGTCCAGGGCGAAGGCCGCCGCGTGGTCTTCCAGGGCGTCCACATGATGTTCGACGGCCGCGCTGACCGGCCGTGGAAGACGGACGAGGATCGTTCCTGCATCCTCGTCTTCATCGGGCGGAAGCTCGACCGCGAGGAACTCCGGAAGGGGCTCCTCTCGTGCAGGGCGGGCGTCCCACCGGCGTAGCTCCTCGCGCGTGTTTTTCTTGGTGTTTGACCCGCCCCCCCCGGCGGTTATAATCGCCCCGATGGCCAAGGACGAAGGCTACACCGTCTTCGCGCGGCGGTACCGGCCCGTGACGTTCGACGAGGTGGCCGGCCAGGGGCACGTCGCGCGCACGCTCCGGACCGCCATCGCCACGAAGCGCGTGGGACACGCCTATCTCTTCGCGGGGCCGCGGGGCGTGGGCAAGACCACCATGGCGCGCCTCCTCGCCAAGGCGCTCAACTGCGCCCAGGGGCCCACCGAGACCCCCTGCAACGCCTGCGAGATCTGCGTCGCCGTCCACGCGGGCACCGACACCGACGTCATCGAGATGGACGCGGCGTCCAACCGGAGCGTCGAGGACGCCCGGGACCTCCGGGAGGGCGTCCGCTACGCCCCGCTCCGCGCGCGCTGGAAGATCTACATCATCGACGAAGCCCACATGCTCACGCGCGAGGCCTTCAACACGCTCCTCAAGTCGCTCGAGGAGCCGCCCCCGCACGTGAAGTTCTTCTTCGCCACCACCGAGGCCCACAAGCTCCCCGACACCATCGTCTCGCGCTGCCAGCGCTTCGACTTCCGCCGCATCACCCTCGCCGACGTCGTCGGGCGCCTGCGCCAGGTGGCCGGGGGGGAGAAGATCCGGATCGACGACGCCGTGCTCTCCGCCGTGGCGCGCGCCGGCCACGGCTCCATGCGCGACGCGGAGAGCCTGCTCGACCAGATGGTCTCCTTCAAGGCCGAGGGACTTACTCCCGAGGACGTGGCCACCGTGCTGGGCGAGGCGCGCGGGACGCACCTCGCGGACCTCGTGGCCGCGATCCGGGCCGGCGACCCGGGACGCGTCTTCGCCTCGCTCGCGGCCATCTTCGCGGGGGGCGTGGACACGGGCGCCTTCACCGACCAGCTCCTCGCCCACTTCCGCTCGCTCCTGGCGGTGAAGGCCTGCGGGAAAAACCCGGACGTGGTGGATCTCCCGGAGGCCGACCTCGCGGAGGCCGAGGGGCAGGCGGCGGGCTTCACGCTCGAGGCGCTCCTCTACGTCCTCCAGCTCGTGCTCGAAGCCAAGCGGCGCATCCGCGACGGGGCCAGCCCGCGGATCGTCCTGGAGGTCACGCTGGTCAAGCTGGCCCGGAGCTCGGACCTCGTCACGCTGGCGGAGGCGTTCCGCTCGGCCCCCGCGCGCCCGGAGGCGGCGGCCCCCGCCCAGGCCCCGCGGGCCGAGG
>JAHFOZ010000006.1:12713-26392 GCA_023261405.1 Planctomycetota bacterium | reverse complement strand
AGGCGGAACGCCACGTCAAGGTCGGCGGGCCGGAGCGCCGCGGCCCTCTCGAGGTCGGCCAGCGCCTCCGCCCTGCGGTCGAAGACCAGGTGCACCTCGGAGCGCACGTCGAGGAGCCCGGGATCGTCCGGCGTTTTCTTGAGATCTTCCGTGGTCGAGGCCGCCAGCTCCTCCAGCGTCTTCACCGCGCCGTCCCGGAGCTTGCGGAGCTCCTCCACGAGCAGCTGGCGCTCGAGGGCCACCGGCTTGAGCTTCTCCGGATCCTCGGCGCCGGCGCGGAGGAGGGCTTCGACGTCCTTGCGCCGCTCCTGGAGCCGTCCGAGCTTCTCCATCGCCGCGCGGGCCGACGCCAGCTCGGCCCGGGCCTTCTTCGAGGCGTCCGAGTCCTGTGAGGAAAGGAGGCAGAGGAGGATCAGCGCGGTCCGCACGTCGAATCTCCCACGAAAGGAAAGCGAGAATATATCAAGCCCGCCTCCTCCCGAAAACGATTACCGGTCCGGGGCGCGCGTGGCCGATCCTTATATCAGGGGCCGCCCCCCGGGGCTCCCCGTGCGTGCGGGGATATACTCTTTCCACAGAGGCGACGATGCGCTGGCTCGCGGCGGCGGCGGTCCTGGCGGCGCTCTCCGGCTGCTCGCGCCGGACGGTGGCGCCCAGGATCTCCTTCGAAGGCGCCCCGCCCTACGGGGCGATGCACGCGGACACGCGGGCGATGACGGTCCGCTGCCCCGAGTGCGCCACACCACTCCCGGAGGGGGCGTCCGCCTGCCCCGGAAAGAAGGCGGACAAGCCCTGCACCGCGCCCCTCGCCCCGGTGGCCACGGTCCCCTGCGGGTTCTGCGGGACCAGCCGGCGTTGCGACCCCTGCGCCGCGTTCGCCACGGGCGGCCGCTGCCGCATCTGCCATGGCTCGGGCCGCCTCGATTCCGCCGCGTGCTTCAACTGCGAAGGCTCCGGGCTTTGCGTCGCCTGCGGAGGGTCGGCCTCCTGCGACGCCTGCCGCGGGACGGGGACGCTCTCCCTGCCCTGGAAGCGGCCCCCGGCGCCCGCCCGCGCCTCCCGCGCGCCGGCCGCCTCGGCGGGCCAGGTCACCCGGCCCGACCGCTATGTCGCGTGGCTGGGAGAGACCGTCTCCTGGGAGGGTGCGCCGGAATCCTGGACGGCCTCCCGGGGGCAGAAGGGCGAGCTCATGAAGGGCGTGCAGAGACTCGGCCGGCGGTTCAACCCCTCCGCCCCGGGCTCCTATCGCGTCTCCGGGCCGGGCGGCACCTTTCACGTGGAGGTGATCGACCTGATCCCCAGGTCGAGCGCGGAGAAGAACGTGGGGCCGGGGACGCCCGTGACGGCCACGCTCGAGACCCGGCCCGTCCTCAAGGAACTCCAGGTCCGGTGGGAGCGGGTGCAGGGCGGCGGGCCGGTCGCGGCCCTCGCAGGTCGCACGGTCACCGTGACCGCGGACGTTCCCGGCCGCCAGGAACTCTGGCCCGTGGTCGAGATTCCCGGGCAGCCCGCGAGGCGGGGGCCCCAGGCGCTCGCCTGGGACGTGAGCGACCTCCGCATCGAATCTCCCGGGAACGCCCCGGTGCGGGCGGGCGTGCCCGTGCCTTTCAAGGCCGTCTCCGTCCCGCCGTTGTCCCCCGACACGGCGTACGAATGGACCGTCTCGGGTCCGGGAGGGGCAAGCCGTGCGGGCGGCGCCGGTCCGCGCGCGCGGATCCCGTTCCCGCGAGCCGGCCGCTACGAGGTGAGGGTCCGCGCGGGCGATACCCTCTCCGCCCCCGTCTCCGTGGCGGCCTACGCCGTGGAGGCGCTCGACGCCGGGGACCGGTCGCTCCTCGAGGCGGAGCTCGCGCTGTTCGACGGGGTCTCGGCCGGCGCGGACTCGCTGCGCGAGGAGTGGGTCCCCGCGGCGCCGGAGCACGTGCGGATCGTGGTCGAGGATCCCGCCCCCGCGCCCGACGCCTCCGTGGTGATCTCCACCCGCCGGCGCGACGGGACCCCGCTCAACCCGCCCGTGCGGTACGCGCTCTCGGGCGAAGGGACGCTCCGGTCCACGAGGCCCATTCTCTTCGTCGGAGACCGGGAGGACGACAACGCCGGGCCCGGTGTCGACGATGCCCCCGGGGACCCCACGATCCTCGCGGCCGTGGGCGGGGGCATCGAGGTGAGCTACCGCGGCGCCGCGGCGGTCTCGCTCACGGTCGGTCCGCTCCTCCTGCACATGGTGCCCGTGCGTTTCGTTGCCGTGCCGGCGCCCGGCGACCGCGCGTTTCCCGGTCGCGCGGAGCTGGAGCGCCTGCTGGACCGCCGCCTGGAGGAGGCCAACGGGACGTGGGAGCGCTTCGGCCTCCGGTTTTCGCGCGAGTCGGTGGAGCTGGCCGAACCCCCGCGCAACCTGCTGCTCATCCGGGGCCGCGCGGGGGGCGTGGACGGGCGGGGGCGCCCGGCCTGGGCCGGCTTCGTGGTCGACGGGGCGGAGGTCTCGGTCCCCACGACCTGGCAGGTGGAGGGCGTCGCGATGACGCCCGCGGAGACCGCCCGCGCGCTGGGGAAGCGCCTGGGGGCGGAGTGGCGGGCCGAGGTCATCGAGAAGGTGCTGGCCGCGGCGCCCGAGGCGGTCGTCCTGCGGGTGGGGCGCAAAGGGGCGGAGGGTCGCGCGAGGCTGGAGCGGCTGTCGAAGGCCCCCGACGTGTCCCAGGGGACGGAGCCGCTCGCGGCGGACCTTTCGGACGGCTGCGAGGTGTCGGGGGAAGCGTCCGCCCCGAGCGTGGACGAGATGGCGCTCCTGCTGGGCCTGCGCGCGGCGGGGAGGAAGGGGCTGGACGTGCTGGTGGTGGGAAGGCTCCTCACGGACCGGGAGCCGCGGATGTTCAAGGTCTACGCGGCCGGCCCGTTCGAGGGCGCGGCGCTCGTGTCGTGGGAGGGGCTCGAGGGCCCGCGCCGGAAGCCATACCTCCTGGCGCGTACCCTGGGCGAATGTCTCCTTCCGCGGGACGCGCGGGCGCGGGAGGGATCCACCCTGTTCGCCGACCCGCTTTCCGATGCGGAGGCCTTCGGGGCCCGGAAGCGCGTGGACGCCGAGACGGGGGCGCTGCTCCGCGCAAGTGGAGTCAACCTCGCGGCCCGGAAATGACGAAGGATATTGGCGGGGCCTTGCTTCGTGTGGGTCCACATGGATTCCCCGGGTTGCCCCTCGCGGGCGGCCGGGGGAATCAATGCAGTCGAACCACTAGGGGGTAGAAACCCGTGAAGCTCGATTTCCTGCTCATCCTGGGCTACATCGGCATGCTGACGGTGATGTACCTGGGCCTCACGCTCGCCAAGGGCACGCCCTCCGAAGTGTGGTCGGCCGAGGGCGCGATCATGGCCTTCGGCGGCGCGATCATCGGGACGATCGCGGGCCTGTCGATGCAGGAGCTCCGGGACGCGCTCCAGGCCCTCAAGGTGGCCTTCACCGTGCGGGTGTTCGACTACGAGCGGCTGATCGGCGACTTCGTGGGATACGCCGGGATCAGCCGGAAGGACGGCATCCTCGCGCTCGAGGGCGCGCTCTCCCGTATCGACGAGCCCTTCGTCCGGCGCGCCCTCCAGATGGCGATCGACGGGGTGGATTCGGACCTCATGGAGGAGCGGCTGGCGGTGGAGCTTACCACGGCGGAGGAGCGCCACGCGCGGAGCCGGAACGTCTTCGACACGATGGCCACGTACTCGCCGGCCTTCGGCATGATCGGGACGATCATGGGGCTGGTGCTCGTGCTGAAGGCGCTGAACGACCCGAGCAAGCTGGGGCCGAAGATGGCGGTGGCTCTTCTGTCGACCTTCTACGGCGTGTTCGCCTGCTACGCGGTCTTCACGCCGATCGCCAAGAAGCTGGAG
Organism: Planctomycetota bacterium; assembly: GCA_023261405.1. Taxonomy (GTDB): domain Bacteria; phylum Planctomycetota; class MHYJ01; order MHYJ01; family JACPRB01; genus JACQFK01. The sequence goes on along the minus strand of JAHFOZ010000006.1, from coordinate 22,516 downwards.
CGCAAGCACCGGCACGAGATGCTCTACAAGCAGATGATCGTGAAGGGCATCGTGTGGATCCAGACGGGGGACTCCCCCCGCATCATCGAGGGCAAGATGCGGGCCTTCCTCCGCGAGAAGAAGGCGTGATCGCCGGCCGCCGGAAGCCCTCCTTCTTCTCCGTGCGCCCGCGCGAGAAGGACGAGAGCGAGGTCCGCTGGCTGATCTCGTACTCGGACTTCATGATGCAGCTCGTGTGTCTCTTCATCCTCCTCTATTCCGCCTCGAACCTGGACCCCGCCAAGGCGAACGAAGTGGTGCGGCATTACCGGCTGCACGTGGGGCTGGACGAGCCCATCCGGACGACGGCGGAGGGGCTGGAGGGGCCTCACGCGGCGGCGGACGAGCGCTCGCTCGCGGGCGGTGAGCCCGGCCGGGCGGACGTGCCGCGCGGACTCCGCTTCACGATCGCAGACCTGGCGGACGGTTGGCAGGCCGATTTCGAGGGGCCGCTCTTCCGGAAGGGGTCGGCGGAACTGTTGCCCGAGGCGCGCGAGGGGCTCGACGGGGTGGCCCGGCGCCTGAGGGACTACGTGGGGACGGCGACCGCGGTCGCGACGTCGGACGCCGGCGACGGGGATCCGCTGCCGCTGGCCCAGGCGCGCGCAGAAGCCGTGGTGGCGCATCTCTCCCGCGAGGAATTCGTCCGCGCGCTGGATCCCCGCTCGATGGGGGCCACGGGCCGGGCGGTGGCGGTCGAATCCGAGGCGGCGCGGGTGCGCCTCGTCTTCCGGAGGCGCTGAGATGGCGCATCACGCCAGGACGGAGAAGCCCGCGTTCGCGCGGCGGCGCCCGCCGGCGGGCCACGAGCCTCCCCCCCCGAAGGACGAGAGCGAGGTCCGCTGGCTGATCTCGTACTCGGATTTCATGATGCAGCTCGTGTGTCTCTTCATCCTCCTCTACTCGGTCTCCTCCACGGACCCCTCGAAGGCGGGCGTGATCGCGGAGTCCTGGCGGGCGGAGATGGGACTGGAGCCGCTGAAGGTGGAATCGAACGAGGCGGAGGCGGCGGCGCCGCCCGTCACGGAGGCGGACATTGCGCCGATGCTGCGGCAGCTCGAGATCGTGGCGGGCCGGTCCCCGGACGGCAGACACCTGCGGGTGCATCCGCGCTCCGACGGCTTCGAGCTGCGCTTCCACCACGGGATGTTCGACGAGGGGGCGGGGCGGCCGAGCGCGGAGGGGATGAAGCTGCTGGATTTCGTGGCAGGGCTGCTGCGGCCGCTGGAGCGCCGGGTGAAGTCGATCGAACTCGTGGGCCACACGGCCGCGGGCGACGAGGAGCGGGAGGGCGGTTCGGCGCTGCGGCTCTCGCTGACGCGGTCGCGCGAGGCGCTCCGCTGGGTGAGCCGCCCGGAATCCCCGCAGCGCCTGGACGCCGCGCGTCTCTCGGCGGGCGGCCGGGGCCCCCACGAGCCGGTGGCCGACAACTCCGACCCCGCCTTCCGCGCGGCCAACCGCCGCGTGGACCTCGTCGTGCGCCTGGAGACGGCGGCGAAGTAGGCAAGCCGGGTGTCACGGAGAGCCACGGGGGCTCCCCGTGACGGTCCTACTTCCAGGTGTAGCTCACGTCGTCGAACCAGACCTCCTGGCCGTTGCCGTCGATGTGGGTGGTGACGAGGCCGAAGCGGTCAAAGCGGGCGCCGAGGGCGCGGTGCGCCTGTGTGAGGTCGAGGCTCACGGGCTTGCCGTCGAGCGTCACCGTGATCTTCCCGCTGCCGGCGGGCGAGTACTCCAGCGTCCAGTCGTGCGGCTTGCCGTCCGGGAGTATGGGTGGGGGCTTGCGGCCGACCGCGCTCGCGGCCTCCCCCTCCCGGTCCGTGCCGTAGATCGCGTAGAAGAGGAATCCGTCCCGGCTCGGGCCCTCGATGGCGATGCCGAGGAAGTTCTCCGGGGTTCCCGAGACCTGCGCCCTGCTCGCCCTCATGCTTTCGGTCGAATGGTAGAAGCCGAGGAGGACGGTGCTGTCCGTGACGCCGCGGCGGAGCGAGACCCTGCCGGACGCCTTGAGCGGTTTCTCGAGGGTCAGCGGCTCGAGCCGGTCGCCGTAGCAGGCCATGCGGTCCGGGTAGCGCTCGTCGCCGCGGAAGACCAGGCCGCCCATCTCGCCCGCGGTCGCCCCTCCGGCGTGGCGCGTGGGGCTGAAGCCGAAGTTGAAGCGGGGGCGCACGTTGTCGCTCACGTAGGTGCGGCGGTTCCCGCGTCCCTCCCAGGCCGGGTCCGCGTCGAAGCGGTCGATCGCGCCGTTCAGGGTCAGGTCGTCGAGCCAGATTTCTCCGCCCGAGTCGACGGACTTCATGACGCTCAACAGGCCGAAGCGATTGAACGTAGCGCCGTCCGCCTTGTGGCCCGGGTCGAGGTTCAGGACCAGCGCCTCGCCGTCCAGCGTGGCGGTGACCGTCCCGTTCCCGCGCGGGTCGTACGCGAGGCTCCACGCGTGGACGACCTTGCCGCCCGGGATGAGCCGGGCCGAGCGCCTTCCGGTCTTGGGGTCGGCCGTCGCGAAGAAGTCCCCTCCTGCCCTCCACCGGGCGGTGGCGTACTCGAGGTGGAGGTGGAAGCCGTCGCCCCGGCCGTTCACGCGGAGCACGATCGTGTTCGGCGTGCGCCACTCGTTGAGCGTCTCCGCGTTGAAGAAGCCGACGAGGGTGTTGCCGTCGGGCCTGTCGTCGGGACCGACGCTGAGGGTGCCTGAGGCCGAGAGGGGGTCGTTCAGGGTGAGGGCGGGGAGGGTCTTGCCGTAGAAGGCCGGCGTGGCATCGGGGCTGATGTGCCCGCCGACGGCCTTCGCGGCCGGGCTGTATCCAAAATCCTGCCGGACCTTGCGCGGCTCCGGGGTGGCGGAGCGGTTGTTGTGGCCGTCCCAGCCCGGGTCCCGGTCGAAGCGCTCGGTCCTCAGGTCCGCTTGTGGGGCGGGCCTCGCGCCGACCATGAGGAGGAGCAGGGCCCCCGTCCAGGGGACGCGTCGCCGAAAGTCCATGGAGGATCCTCCCTGTCTATGAGTACGGCGGGCCGCGGCTGTCCTCCCGACAGCGGCCGCGAGAATCTGTTGACGCCCGGTCCCCCCCGCCCGACAATCCCGGCTTCGGACCTCAAGAAGCAGGGAGAACCCCATGCGACATCTTCGATACCTGGGTCTCTGGATGCTGCTGGGCGGACTGACCGCGCTTCACGCCGTCCCCGCCCCGAGGGCCGAGTTCCCGCTCAAGGACGGCGACCTCTGGGTCATGGCCGGCGACAGCATCACCGCCCAGCACCTGCACTCGAACTACTTCGAGGCGTTCTGCTACGCCCGCTACCCGAACCTGAAGTTCGCCTTCCGCAACTCGGGCGTCGGAGGACACACGATCCCCTCCACGCTCGCGCGCTTCGACTACGACATCGGCGCCTGGAAGCCGAGCGTCGTCTCGGTCGAGCTCGGCATGAACGACCAGGGCGGCACCGCGACGGAGAAGTTCGTCGCCAACATGGGGACGATGGTCGAGCGCATCCGCGGCGCCAAGGCCCGGCCCGTGATCCTGTCCGCCAGCCCGATCAACAACGGCAACACCATGGCCAACCTGGGGGGCAACAAGCGGCTCCACGAATATGCCACCGCCCTCAAGGAGTTCTCCATGAAGGAGGGCCTCCCCTACGCCGACCAGTTCCATCTCCTGATCGATCTCTGGGGCGCCAACAAGCCGCGCGAGACCGTCGCCAACTCGGTCAGCGCCCTCAAGCAGGCCGCCGCGGACGACAGCGTGGCCGGCGTGGAGCACCTCCGCGCGTTCCTGGCGGCCCAGGAGAAAAGCCCGGCCAAGCCGGTCTCCATGCAGGGGGACGCCGTCCACCCCGGACCGCCCGGCCAGCTCATGATGGCCGCGGCCCTTCTCAAGGAACTCGGGGCCGACAGCTTCGTCTCCTCCGCCACCCTCGATGCCGCCGGCAGGCTCGTCGAGGCCAAGGGGTGCGCGGTCGACGCCGTCAAAGCCGACGGCGGCAGGCTTGAGTTCGACCGGCTCGACGAGCGGCTGCCGTTCCCGATCCCGGACGACGCGCGCTCGGTCGTGGCCTTCCACCCGGCGATCCTGGAGCTGAGCCAGTACACGCTCAAGGTCAGCGGGTTCAAGGGGGACGGCGCCACGCTCAAGATCAACGGCATCCCGACCGCCACTCTGACCGCGAAGGAGCTGGAGGCCGGGATCAATCTTACCGCCTTCGCCCTGCAGACCAAGGACGTGAACCCGATCTCCGCCCAGATGCGGGCGATCCTGGCGGCGGTCTCGGCCAAGGAAGGGATCGTCGGCCAATGGCGCAGCCTGTCGCAGAAGGCCCACGCCGCGGGCGCCGACCCCGGCCTCAAGGACCAGCTCGCCGCCCTGACCCGGAAGGTCGAGGAGGCCGACGCGAAGATCCGCGAGGCCGCGAAGCCCCAGAAGCTGCACTTCGAGCTCCTGCCCCAATAAGGGGGATCACACCAGCGGGCCTTCCTCGAAGGGGCCGCGGAGGCGGGCGGGCGCCTCGAAGGGGCGCGCGCGGAGGCCGAGCGAGAGGACATCCGCGACCGCGCGGAGCTTCTTCAACTCCTCGTCGCCGAACGCGGGGGACTTGCGGCGCAGCAGGAGGCGGCCGCTCGGCTCGCCGATGCCCAGGAGCAGGCACGCCTCGAAGCCGCCCTCGATGGGGCGGGCGTGCTCCGAGTCCCGGGAGCCCAGGCGCGGCACTTCGCCCAGGCCGGGACGGACCGGCTCGGCGCCCGGCTTGATCGAGCGCGACCAGAGCTTCCCCTGCTCCTCGAGGTCGTAGCGGAGCCAGTCGGCAGGGACGATCTTCACGAGCTCCGCGGTCAGGTCGGGGAGGAGCGTCTGGACCGCGCGCTTCGTGCGGAGCACCCGGGCGATCGATTCGAGCATGCGGGCCGTTTTACCCCGTGCCTCCGCCTGTTTCAATCCAATTCTCGGGTGGACTGGTATGATCACGGCGCCATGACGCCGGATCGGCGCGCGACCGCCTGGCTCGTCTTCCTCTGCGCCCTCTGGGGTGCGAGTTTCTTCTCCATGGACCGGGGCGTCGCGGGGATGGAGACCGTGGTGGGGAAGGAGGCGGCCCCATCTGCCTTCCTCTTCCTGCGCTTCCTGGTCGCGGCGGCGATCTTCCCTCTGGCGTTCCCGCGAGCCGTGGAGGAACTCACCCCGCGCGCCGCGCTCCACGGCTTCCTCCTCACGCTTCCCTTCTACGCGGGCTTCATCCTCCAGGTGACCGGGCTGCGCGGGACCACGCCCACCGTCTCCGCCTTCATCACGAGCCTGACCGTGGTGACCACGCCCGTCGTGGGTCGGATGCTCTTCCGGGAGAGCGTCTCCTGGGCGAACCTGGCGGGCGCGGCCGTGGCGGCGGCCGGGATCTACTTCCTCACGAACCCCACGGGGGGCGGCTTCGGACGGGGCGAGTTCATCACGACGCTCTCCGTCGTGGCCTTCGCGTTCCAGATCCAGGTCGTGAACGTCGTGACGCGCCGCAGTTCCCCCGGGGCGGTCACGCTGGTCATGTTCCTCTGCGCGGTCCTCTTCTCGGGGCTCACCCTCGCGGCGCTGGGCGTGGGGCCGGCCCTCCTGGCGCGGGCGCTCCTCGCCCCCGACGCGGCGTGGAGCGTCGCCTACAACGCCGTGGCCTGCTCGGTGGTGGCGATCACGCTCATGAACCGCTTCCAGCGGGACCTCCCGCCGACGCGCGCGGCCGTGATCTACACGCTGGAGCCGGTCTTCGCGGGCGTCTTCGCGGCGGCGTACGGAGGAGAGGACATGACGTTTCGGAAGCTCGCCGGCGGCGCGATCGTGATCGCCGGGAACCTCCTCTGCGAGGTTTTCCGAAGGAAGGGGACCTCATGAAGCGGACAAACCTCGAGCGCGCGCTCGGACGGCGCATCCTCCGCGATGTCGAGCGCCTCACGAGCTTCACCGAGGACATCACCCGGGCGGGTTACGTGCCGGGCGCAAAGACCCTGGCCCTGCGCGTCGTCCGGCACGCCCGCGCCTGCCGGCAACAGCGGGTGCTCTTCCTCCACCGCCTCCGCTTCGCCGGCGCCGTCCCGGTCTGCGTCGAGCGCACGTACCTCCCGGTGCGGTCCGCCCGCTTCATCGAGAGACGGGACCTGCAGGGCTCGCTCTATCGGATGCTCGAGGCGCGGGGCGAGCGACTCGCCCGCTCGGAGGAATTCCTCACGGCGTCGGCGGCCACGGCGGCGGAGCGGCGGCTCCTCAAGGTCCCGTCGGGCGTGCCCCTCGTCCGGATCTCCCGCCTCGCCTTTGACCGCGCGGGCCGGTCGCTGGAGTACGCGGAGAACGCGCTCCGCGCGGACCGCTACGGGTTCCGGTTCGCGCTGGAGCGGTGAGCCGAACGTTCCGGAGCCCGGGGCCTCCGTGAGCTCCGCGACCTCTGCGGCGGGGTCCTATTTTCCCGGCGGCGGGAGCGGTTTCTCCACGAGGATCTTCCCGGTGAGGACGTAGTCGAGGGTCTCGCCGAGCTGGGCCTCGTTGCGCGCGGAGAGGACCAGGCCGCCCTCCTGCTTCACCGCTTCGAAGTGCTTCTCGTCCACGTCGAAGGCGATGAAGTAGAGCGCCGCGCGCTCGTCGTCCGGCAGGCGGTTCATCGCCGAGGCCACGTCGCCCGGCCGGTAGCCGCGCGTGTTCTGGCCGTCGGTGACCACGAGGAGGTGCTGCTTCGCGACCCCCGCGCGGTCGAGCGCCCGCTTCGCCTCGATCATCGCGTCGCCGATCGGCGTCCCACCGTCGGCCTGCATCCGCGCCAGCGCCTTCGCCGCAGACGCGGCGTCGGGGGGCCCCAGCGGGAGCACCGGGCGGACCGACGGCATCCGGTCGCGGGAGCTGAACTCGAAGATCGCCAGCCGGACCGGGGAACCCGGGTTCGCCTTGACGTGCTTCTCGGCCTGGGCCACGAGCGCCTGCACGCAGCGGCGCGCGACCTCGATCTTGGGGGAACTGCCGCCCTTCGCGTCGCGGACGGCCTCGCGCATGCTCCCCGAGACGTCCACGAGGATCGCCGCCGCGGTCCCCTCCCGGGGATCTCCGCCGGGGGAGCCGCGCAGCATGGCGACGAGCGGGTTCGCCTCGGGGCCCGCGGGTACCTGCGGCACCCCGACCCGTGCGGGAGGGGGGAAGGGGCCGTGCCTGTGGGCACGGTCCCGGAAGCTCCCCGCCACGACGACGACGAGGATGAACACGATGATCCCCCCGCAGGCCGCCAACACCGGGATCTCGGGGCTCCGCCTCCGGGGCGCCATCGGGCTACTTGTCCTGCTCGGGCGGGTAGACGTTGATCTCCACGCGCCGGTTGAGGGCCTGGTTCATGGGGTCGCCCGAATCGGCGGGCTCGTCCCAGCCCTTGCCCACGATGGAGAACTTGTTGGCGTCGAACTTGTACTTGTCGATCAGCGCGCGCTTGATGGCCTCGGCGCGCGACATGCTCAGATCCTTCACCGCCTGGACGTTGACCTTGCCCTTCATGCTGGAGTCGGTGTGGCCTTCGATCAGGATCACCGCTCGGGCGAACTGGCCGGAGAGCTGGGCCACGCGCTCGAGGGTCGTCGCCACGTTCGCGTCGAAGAGCTTCCCCTGGATCACGTTGCCCACGTCGTCCCGGGCGGCCTCGAAGGGGTTCGAGGAGTTCGGGTAGAAGTTGATCCGTATCGTCTGGGTGAGGATGGGCGCCTCGGCCGAGACCTTCTGGAAGCTCCCGGGCGTGAACTTCGCGACGTTCTCATCGGCGTGGTGCTTGAACATCCCCTTGGCCTCGATGCGCTTGAGGAAGCTGAAGTCCATGACGTTGTCGAAGGGCACCGGGGCCTGGATGCGCATGAGCTCGCGGTAGACGAAGCTCGCGCTCTTCCAGGTGCGCTCGAGGTTGGTGGGGTTCGAGGAGTTCAGGAAGAACTGCTGGTTCTCGGCGAAGTTCGTGAGGTGCGCGTCGTTGCGCATCCCCATGATGTCCTCCGGCTTCATGCCGAAGGCCTCGGCCATCCACTTGGCGGGCTCCTCGGGGGCCTTCTTGACCATGTCCATGCCCTCGAAGATGCCGGCCACGAGCCCTTCCACGATGTCGGGGTGGTCCTTCACGAAGTCGGCGCGGACGCCGTAGACGTCGGCGATGAGCTTGTTGGCGTCGGCGGTCGTGGAGAGGATCCTCGTCCCGGCCACCTTCTCCGGGATCTTGTAGATGTCCGGCGCCCACGAGACGCAGGCGTCCACCGACTTGTCCGCCACGAACGCGGCGGCGGCCTCGAAGGCGGTGGCCGTGAACTTCGTCTTGACCGCCGAGGTTTTGACGCCGGCGGAGATGAGGAGCGTGTTCAGGTAGTACTCGCTGGGGGAGTTCTGGGCGAGCGCGATGGTCTTCCCCTTGAGGTCGCCCACGTTCTTGATGGCGCTGCGGACCACGATTCCGTCGCCGCCGTTGGACCAGTCGATCTGCTGGACGATGCGCGGGGCGGTGCGGCTGTCCTTCACGAGCTCCGGGGCGAAGAGGACCAGCATGTCCAGCGTGCCCCAGAGCGCGTGCACCTTGCCCGCGGCGTAGGCATCGCGCGCCGCGATGGGGTCGTCCATGAGGACCATCTCCACGCGGAAGCCGTGCTTCTTGAAGAAGACGCTTTCGTCGCTGGGTTTCGTCCCCATGTTCGCGGCGATGACGGGCAGCCAGCCGGCCCAGACGTTGTAGGAGAACCTGAAGATCTTCTTGTCGGCGTCCCACTCGTAGCCGCTGGTGCCCTTGACGGGCGGGAGCTTCTCCTCCGCCTTGTAGGCGTACTCCTTGACGGTGGTGACGCTCGTGTTGTCAGGCGCCTCGGGCCCTTTCGGGGCCTGCGGGGTCCCGCCGGTCGGAGGGGTGCCCCGGTCCGAGGGGACGGGCTCCGGCGGCTGCGCCTTCCTCGAGACCACGAAAACGCCCACGCCCACGAGCCCGAGGATGACCAGGACGGACAGGATCTTGCCCACCGGCGTGAGCTGGGTGCCGGACGCTTCGCCTTCAGCCATGAGTCGCCTCCCTCTGGGTTCCGAAAAGTGCGATGGTCTGACGATGCCCCGGGTCCGCCGTGACGGGAAAAGCCCCCCCGGGCCCGAGGATTATATCACCCGCAGACGCCTCACGCCCCCTTCGCGTCCGCCGGCGGGGGGTCCGGGTCGGTGGTGATCACGGGTTTCTCCAGCAGGTAGCCGATCGCGCGCGCCATCTCCTTCTCGCAGGCGACCTTCCTCCGCCTCCACTCCTTCCAGTGGTCCTCGTCCGTCCTCCCCTCGTCCTCGAGTTTCGCGCGCTCCTTCTGGAACTCCTTCACCTTGTCCTCGATCTCGGCGATCTTGCGCATGCGGGCGGCCCTGCGGTCGTCCATCTTGCCTTTCGCGAACTTTTCGAAGGAGTCGAGCGCCTGGTCGCGGGCGACGGCGTCCTTGACCACGTCCTCCACGGGGGCCTTGACGGCGGCGAGCACCCCGAGGATCGCCTGCTGCGCGGAGTGGCGGTCCATCTTGCCGTACTGCTCGGTCTTGAGGAGCTCCTCGAGGCGCTCCACCGTCCACCCGTGGGCCGGGGGCTTGATCCCCGCCGTCTCGATCACCTTGGCGAAGGGGACGGAGAGCTCCGCGGGGAGCTCGGCGAGGGCCTTGATCTCCTCGGTCTTCACCTGGGCGGCGAGCTCGCCCAGGGTCACGGCCTTCGAGAGGAACCGGGTGGGCGCCTCCTCGGGCTTCACGGCTTGAGCGACCTGGATG
>JAHFOZ010000006.1:10160-12703 GCA_023261405.1 Planctomycetota bacterium | reverse complement strand
AGACCGAGCTTGCCGCCCAGGGTCTTGAGGGTGTCCATCAGGCTCATGTCAGGGCCTCCGTTCAGAGACCTTGCGGAACGCCTCCGTCACGGCGCGCACCGCGTCCTTGAAGTCCGTGCGCTCCTGGGCCACCATGGGCGGGATGCCCACGGTGGGCGGGATATTCTCGCGGATGTCGTAGGCGATCTGCCCGGGCGCGTGGGTGAAGATCCAGACCCGCTCGCCCAGGTAGATGGCCTCCGAGATCGAGTGGGTGATGCAGAAGATCGTGGGCTGCGTGCGGTGCCAGAGGCCGACCACGAGCTCCTGCATCTCCAGGCGGGTGGGCTCGTCGAGCGCGCTGAAGGGCTCGTCCATGAGGAGGATGCGCGGCTCGAGAGCCAGCGTGCGGGCGATCGCCACGCGCTGCTGCTGGCCGCCCGAGAGCTGGTGGGGGTACTTGTGCTCGTGGCCCAGGAGGCCCACGTGGCGGACGAGCTCCATGGCGCGGTCGCGCGCCTCGGCGGCGCCGATCCCCATCTCCCCGCCGTTGATTTCGAGCCCGAAGAGGATGTTCTTGAGCACCGTGCGATGGGGGAACGAGCTGTACTGCTGAAAGATGAAGCCGCGGTCCCGCCCGGGCTTCTCCACCGGGCGTCCGGCCACGAGGACCTCGCCCTGCGTGGGCTTGAGGAGCCCGGCGATGAGGTTGAGCGCGGTGCTCTTCCCGCATCCCGAGGGACCGATGACGGTGATGAACTCGCCCGCCTTGGGCTTGTCCTCGATCGTGAAGGAGACCTGGTTGAGGGCCGTGAAGGAGCCGAAGCGGACGCTGACGTCCTTGAACTCGACGATGGGGGGGCCCTTCGGCGGGGCGGGCGCGGCGGGGGCGTTCACGCGGCCCTCCGCCGGTAGGGGAAGAGGAGGTTCCCCAGAGTCACCCACACGAGGTCGAAGATGAAGGCCAGGATCGCGATGAGGATGATGACGAGGTAGATGTGCTCGCGGGGCCCCTGCCGCTGCGAGATCCCCACGAGGTAGCCCAGCCCCTTGTCGAGCACCACCACCTCGGCGAGGACGAGGTAGGTCCAGCCCACCCCGAAGGAGAGGCGCATGCCGTGCCAGAGGTCCGGGAGGGCGATGGGGATGAGGATCTTGAAGACCGACTGCAGCCGGCCGGCGCCCAGCGTGTAGGCGGTCTTCAGGAAGACATCCGGAACGCCGTCCACCGCCTTGATGACGAGCGGGAGGAGCGAGATGATGAACGCGAGCGCGAGGAAGTAGACCTTCTGCTCCTCCCCGATGCCCCACCACGACATCGTGAGGGGGACGAGCGAGGCGATCGGGATGTAGCCGCTGGCCGTCACGACCGGCGAGAAGGTCGAGGACGCGCTCCCGAACGCGCCCATGAGGATGCCGAGCGGGAGGGCGACGGCCAGGGCGATCGCGAAGCTGAGTCCGATGCGTCGCAGGCTCGCCAGGGTGTTGTCCACCAGGTGGCGCCTCTCGAAGAGTTGGGGGATGCTGTCCCAGACTTCTCCGGGGCTGGGAAGGATGGCGACGGAGATGCGACGCTCCTCCCGGGGTCCGTGCGTGAGGAAGGCCCACAGCGCGAGCGAGGCGATGATGGGGATGAGACCGAGGAGGATGGCCGCGACGCGCGGGACCCTCCCGCGGATCTCGGTGAACCATCCGGTGGTCATGTGCACGATTATGTCCGCTTGGACGCCGCTGTCAACGGCCCGTTACGGAAAGAGCTTCCGCCGGCGCGCGTCGTCGTAGCCGAGGACCCGGAGCGGGATCCCCGGGCGGATCTCCACGCGGTCGCCGAGCGAGAGGTCGATGCGCGTGCGGCTGCCGTCGAGCCAGAGCCCCGCGTCCATCATGAAACTCGTGACCGCGATGCGCTCCGCCAGCCCGTGGATGAAACGGTAGCTTGGGACGGGCCACCCGTAGGGCTCGCGCACGAGGTACTGGAAGAGCCGGGAACGGATGGGCATGCGCCGCCCGCCCGCGGAGCGGATGGCGGCCGTGGAGCCCGCGGCGGTGGAGATCCACACCCCGGAGCTCTTCTGGTTCTCGCTGTCGCCGTCCACCGCGATGCGGTAGCGGGACATCGCGGCGGGATTCTTGTGCGAGAGGAGGACGTCGTTGAACGCGCCGCCGCGCGCGGGCCGGCCGTTGACGGCGACCGCCATCCGGTTGAGAAGGACCGGCTTGAGCCGGCCCTCGAGGGCGGCGTCGAACGCCTTGCGGAAGCCGCTGCGGTCCGCGGCCGTCCAGAGACCGAGCGAGTTCGAGGGGTCCGAGTTGATCCCGAAGATCGGCGTGTCCCGGAGGTGCCGCGCCGCGGCGAAGAACGTGCCGTCGCCCCCGAGCGAGACCACCAGGTCGTAGCGCGCCCGTTCGGCGACGCTGCCGCGGTGGACCGCGTCGAAGCGCACGCCGCGGCGCCGGAGGTGCGAGGTCACCTCGACCAGCGCCTTCCGGTTTTCGTGGTCGGCGCGGATGATGCGGGCGCGGTCGGCCGGATCGAGACGTCCCAGCGTCTTCTTCCCCGCGCC
>JAHFOZ010000006.1:0-10150 GCA_023261405.1 Planctomycetota bacterium | reverse complement strand
ATGGGACTCGATGAACGACTTCTTGGTGACGACGAGGACTCTCATGGGATCTGCCCGTCCAGCACGATCATGCGGCCCAGGTTGAACGAGTAGAGCCGCGCGGGGCGGTGGGCGCCCTCCGAGCGCTGCTTTCCGTGAGCCTCGAGCAGGCGGAGCGAGAGGATCTTCTTCCGGAAGTTCCGCTTGTCGAGCCCCTTGGCGAGGATCGTCTCGTAGAGCCGCTGGAGCTCCGGGAGCGTGAACTTCTTCGGGAGGAGCTGGAACCCGACGGTGGTATACCCCAGCTTCGCGCGGAGCCGGCGCAGGCCCGTGCGGAGGATCCGGGCGTGGTCGAAGGCGAGGCGAGGCGGGCGGGCGGCGGGGAACCAGGCCGCGTCCGCCGCGTCGGTGGCGGCGCGGACGGGTCCCGGGCGGATGAGCGCGGTGTAGGCCACCGTGACCGTGCGCCCGCGGGGGTCCCGGCCGGGGTCGCCGAACGTGTAGAGCTGCTCAAGCCAGACGTCCCGGAGGCCCGTCTCCTCCTCGAGCTCCCGCCGCGCCGCCCGCTCCAGGGTCTCGTCCCCGCGCACGAACCCTCCGGGCAGCGCCCAGCAGCCCTTGAACGGCGGGCGGCCGCGCCGGATGAGGAGGACCTGGAGCGTCCCGTCGCGGACGGTGAACACGACCCCGTCCACGGTCACGCCCGCCTTGGACGCCTCGGACTTCATCAGGGACATCCCGGGGGGGCCGGCCCCCTTACAGCTTCCTCGCGATGGGATAGCGGCGGCCGGTGCCGAAGGCCTTGGACGTCACGCGCAGGCCCACGGGCGCCTGGCGCCGCTTGTATTCGCTGCGGTCCACGAGCTTCGCGACCTTCTCCACCACGTCCTGGGGCGCGCCGCCCGCCACGATGTCGGCGGGGGACTTCCCCTCCTCGATGTAGGCCTTGAGGATCGGGTCGAGCACGTCGTACGCGGGGAGGTCGTCCGTGTCCCGCTGGTTGTGGCGGAGCTCGGCGGAGGGCGGCTTGGCGATCGTGTTCGCGGGGATCAGCTCGCGGTCGCGGTTCACGACCTCCTTCGCGATCTTGTAGACCAGCGTCTTGGGCACGTCGCTCAGCACGGCGAGGCCCCCGCACATGTCGCCGTAGAGGGTGCAGTAGCCGGTGGCGATCTCGCTCTTGTTCCCGGTGGAGAGCAGGAGGTGCCCCAGCTTGTTCGAGATGGCCATCAGGAAGCTGCCGCGGATGCGGGCCTGGAGGTTCTGCTCGGTGACGTCGGCGGGCTTGCCCACGAAGAGCTTGCCCAGGTCGTCCATGAAGGCGTCGAACTGGGGCTGGATGGGGAGGACCTTGTACTCGATCCCGAGCGAGCGGGCGAGCGCCTCGGCGTCGGCCTTCGAGTGGTCGCTGGAGTACATACTGGGCATCGAGACGCCCAGCACGTTCGCGTGGCCCAGCGCGTCGGCGGCCACGGCGGCGACGAGGGCGGAGTCGATCCCGCCCGAGAGGCCCACCACGGCCTTCTTGAAGCCGCACTTGTGGGCGTAGTCGCGCGTGCCCACGACGAGCGCGCGGTAGACGGAGTCGGCCTCCGAGAGGGTCGCCCCGCGGAGGTCGCCGGCGCCGTAGTCGAGGTCGATGAGGATGAGGTCCTCCTCGAAGGGCTTGGCCTGGGCGATGATCTTGCCGGTGGGGTCGACGGCGAGGGAGTTCCCGTCGAAGATGAGTTCGTCGTTGCCGCCCACCTGGTTCACGCAGATGACGGGGCAATTGTAGGTCTTCGCCTGGGCCTTCATGAGCTCGGCGCGGAGGACGTCCTTGCCGACCGACCAGGGCGAGGCGGACATGTTGAGGATGAGCTGGAACTTCTTCTTCACCATCTCGGCGAGGGGGTCCTTGTGGTAGAGCTTGCGCGGACCGCAGAGCTCGTCCGTCCAGATGTCCTCGCAGATCGTGAGGGCCACCTTCTGGCCGCCGATCTTGAGGGGGGCGGCGCCGGCGGCGGGCTCGAAGTAGCGGGCCTCGTCGAAGACGTCGTAGGTGGGCAGGAGGGACTTGAAGCTGATGTAGGCGATCTCGCCGCCTTCGAGGAGGGCGGCGGCGTTGTAGAGCGGCTTGCCCTCCGGCGCGAGGTTCTTCTCCACGAAGCCCACGAGGGCGGAGATGTCCTTGACCTTCTTCGCCATCTCGCTGAGGGCGTTGATGTTCTCCTCGATGAAGGCCGGGCGCTCGAGGAGGTCGCGCGGCGGGTAGCCGGTGAGGCAGAGCTCCGGGAAGACCACGAGCTGCGCACCGAGCTCCTTGGCGCGGCCGATGTACGTCAGGATCTTGTTGCTGTTGCCGGCGATGTCGCCGACGGTGGGGTTGATCTGGGCGGCTGCGATCTTCATCGCTCTATCCTTTCATGCGCGGCGATAGTATCCCTGCACTACTGACCTTCTTCAAACACCCTTAAGACATGCTTCCCAAGGGGATATGGAGCCTTCCCCGCGCCCGACTTCGCGCGGCCCTCCCTTTTACCCCCCGGCGACCTGCTCACGGACGCCGCCGGGCGCGGGCGAGGCGCCCCGCCGGCCAGAACCGCGTCGATTTTATACTCGTTGAGGTCGCTTGATGCAACGATTTTGCACGACGGGCCAAGTAATGCCGGCCGCAGCCCGGGCGTCTAATAGTGTGATATAGTGCAGACTGCAAGGGGAACGGCATGCGGGACGCGGCGGTCGGCGGGGTGGTCCACGGGCACAAGCTCCTCGAGAAGATCGGGGAGGGCCACTACGGCGAGGTCTGGCGCGCGGAGTACGCGGGCCAGGCCGTGGCGCTCAAGCTCTTCACCGGCGGCCGCCCTTCCGTCCACCTCAAGCAGGAGGCCTTCGCGCAGTACGCCCTCGGCCGCCTGGAGGGCCACGACGCCCGCTGGTTCCCCCGGGTCGAGCACCTGGGCCTCGACGAGGACCCGCCCTACATCCGCATGGAGTTCGTGGACGGCCGGCCGCTCGAGGACGTCCTGGCCAGCCAGGCGCTCCCCCTCGACGAGCGGCTCTCCATCGCCGAGCGTGTCCTCCAGGCCCTCGCCGCCGTCCACGCCCGTGAATTCGTCCACGGCGACCTCTCGCCCCTGAACGTCCTGGTGACCGCCGACCGCGACGTGCGCCTCATCGACGTGGGCTACGGCCGGGTGCTGGGGGAGGGCGACATGGACATCGCCGTCTCCACCACCTCCGAGGACCGCCCCATGGGCGTAGCCTCGCCCCTCTACTCGGCCCCCGAGCGCTTCCGCGATGATCCCGCGTCGGGCTGCGGGAAGCCCTCGGACGTCTTCTCGTTCGGAAAGCTTCTCTACCGCCTCGTCACGGGCGAGCAGCCCTTCGTCATCAAGCCGCTCAGCCGGCGCTTCCCCGCCCTGGGCATCCCCTGGGACGACTTCCTCTTCCGCTGCCTCGAGGAGCGCCCGGAGGCGCGCTTCCCGGACGCCGCGGCCGCCCTCGCCGAGTTCCGCCGGATCAACCGCCGCGAGCTCGTCCCCGGCGAATACCGCGCCGAGTGCCCCGAGTGCTCGTCCGCGCAATCCATCGCCGGCGGCTGGGCGGGGGAGCGCTTCGACTGCCGTGGCTGCCGCCGCACCCTCGAGGTCCTCTTCTACGACGACCGCTCCCGCTACGCCACCACCGCCCTGGCCGCCTCCGGGTCCGCGTCGCCGCCGCCCATCCTCTTCCTCGACGCGGACATCGAGGCGCGCACGAGGAAGTTCTGCCCCCGCTGCGGCGGCGAAGTGAAAGTCGAGGCGAAGAAGTGCCGGCATTGCCGGGCCTGGGTGGACGACGCGGCCCGCGAGATCGTCGGGCGCCGCCGTCCCGCGGTCCCGCCGGCCCGCTCCTTCGTCGCCGCGGCCGTGGCCACTCTGCTGGCCTACTTCTTCTACTGGGTGCCGGGCGTGATCCTCAACTGGTACTTCCTGCGCGAGGCCCGGAAGGAGCGGTCCCAGTCCGGCAGGCCGCCCGCCGGCCTGGTGGGGCTGGAGGTCCTGATCTGGGTCTTCGTCTGGATTCCCCTCATCGCGGCGGGCGCGGCGCTGGCCCTGGGCCTGTTCCTGGGCATCCTGGCCGGCATTCTCGCGTAGCCGCACCCCGGTTGCTATACTCTCGCTCCTATGCCCGTGGGTTTCGGCTTCGACATCCACCGCCTGGTCGCCCGCCGCCGCCTCGTCCTGGGGGGCGTGGAGATCCCGCATCCCAAGGGACTCCTCGGCCACTCCGACGGCGACGCCCTCCTCCACGCCCTGATCGACGCGCTCCTCGGCGCCGCGGGCCTCGGCGACATCGGCACCTGGTTCCCCGACCGCGACCCCGCGAACATGGGCGTCTCGAGCGTCGTCCTCCTCGAGAAGGTCCTCCGCAAGCTCCGCTCGAAATGGTCCGTGGTGAACGTGGACGTCACCGTGGTCGCGGAAGCGCCCCGGATCGGCCCCCATCGAGACGCCATCGTGCATCGGCTCGTCGCGATGCTGGGCACGAACCGCGTTTCCGTCAAGGCCAAGACCATGGAGGGCCTGGGTCCCATCGGCGCCGGAAAGGCGATCGCCTGCTTTGCGGTGGCAGAGCTGAAGGCCCGAGGCCTCAGGCACAAGGCCTCGGGGGGCCGCGCAAGAGCCAGACCGAGGAAGCGATGACACTGCCCGCGGGAAACCAGGAAGGCAAGAGCCGGATCCCTTCGTTCAAGGACTTGGAGGTCTGGAAGAAAGCCATGAAGTTGGTCGAGCGGGTCTATGCCCTGACACGGTCCTACCCGCCCGATGAACGCTTCGGGCTTACGGCGGAGTCCAGAAAGACATCCCGTTCTGTCCCATCCAACATCGCCGAGGGAAAGATGAGGTACTCCCAGAAGGAGTACCACCATTTCGTTTCGATCGCCCATGGTTCCCCGGGGGAACTGCACACTCAGATTCTGATCGGTGGGGGGCTGGGCTACCTGTCCGTCACGGATGTGGAGAGCATTGAACCGGAAATTGAGGAGGTGGGCCGGATGCTTCGAGGGCTCATGCGCTCGCTCGCGTGAGCCCCGCGGCCTTGGGCCCTTCGGCCTGAGGCCTGAGGCCTTTATTATGAAGCTCTACAACTCGCTGAGCCGCACGCTCGAGGACTTCGCGCCGCTCGAGCCCGGGCACGTCCGCATGTACAACTGCGGGCCCACCGTCTACAACGACCAGCACATCGGGAACTACCGCACCTTCGCCTTCGCGGACACCCTGCGGCGCTGGCTGGAGTACAAGGGCCTCCGGGTCACGCAGGTGATCAACATCACCGACGTGGGCCACCTCACCCAGGAGCACCTCGACTCGGGCGAGGACAAGGTCATGGTCAAGGCCCGCGAGCTCGGCTGGACCGCCGAGCAGGTGGCCGGGCATTTCATGGAACGCTACTTCCAGGACCGCCGCATCCTCTTCTTCCAGGAACCCGCCCACTGGACCCGCGCCACGCGGTACGTCCCCGAGATGATAGCGCTGGTGAAGCGGCTCCTCGAGAAGGGCGCGGCCTACGCGGTGGGCGGCAACGTCTACTTCGACGTGGCCCGCTTCCCCGGCTACGGGAAGCTCTCCGGGAACTCGCTCGAGACGCTCAAGGCCGGCGCGCGTATCGAGATCAACCCGGAGAAGAGGAACCCCGCCGACTTCGCCCTCTGGAAGACCGACGCGAAGCACCTCATGCAGTGGGACGCGCCGTGGGGGCGGGGCTTCCCGGGCTGGCACATCGAGTGCTCCGCCATGTCCATGAAGCACCTCGGCGAGACCTTCGATCTCCACACGGGCGGCGAGGACAACATCTTCCCGCACCACGAGTGCGAGATCGCCCAGAGCGAGGCCGCCACGGGGAAGCCCTTCGTCAAGGTCTGGCTCCACGCGCGCCACCTCCTCTGGGATGGCGAGAAGATCTCGAAGTCCAAGGGGAACGTGGTCCTCGTCCAGCAGCTCCTCGACAAGGGGTACAGCCCCGCCGAGATCCGCTACGTCCTCGTCTCCACCCGCTACCGCCAGCAGGTGAACTTCTCGTGGGACCTCTTCGACGGCGCGAGGCCCGCGCTCCGCAAGCTCGCCGGGTTCAAGGCGCGCCTCGCGGAGGCCGCCGCGAAGACGGACGGCGGGAAGGCCCCCGACCTGGAGGCGGTCCGCGCCGAGTTCGAGGCGCGGATGGACGACGACCTCGACGTGGCCGGGGCCCTCGGCGTGATGCACGGCTTCGCCGGGCAGGGGAACGCCGCGCTCGAAGGCGGCCTCGCGGGGAAGGGGGCGCGCGAGACCCTCGCGCTCCTGGACCGCTTCGACGGGGTCTTCGCCCTCCTGGGCGGCGGGGAGGAGCGCCCGCCCGACGAGGTCCTGCGCCTCGGGGGGGAGCGCGTGGCCGCCCGCAAGGCGAAGGACTGGAAAGCCGCCGACGCCGCGCGGGAGGGGATCCAGGCGCTCGGATGGGCCGTCGAGGACACGAAAGATGGGATAAAATACAGGCGCCTGTGAGACCGCCTCCGAGACGACGTCCATTCTCGCGCCCCGGCCCGCCGCCCGCGGCCCCGCCCGCCCTCCACGAGATGGCCTGCGTCTGCAGCCAACTCCTCCGCATCCCGGAGTCGCTCGACAGGAAACGCTGCGCCTGCCCCGCCTGCAAGCGCAAGTTCCTGGTGACGTTCACCGAGGAGGGAGGGGAGGGCAGGAAGGTCCTCTGCCCCGCCTTCATCGACGACGGCCTGACGACCGGCGAGACGATCGTCCCGGAGATCCCCGACACGCTGAATCCCGGGCGCGGGGCGTTCGACGACGCGCTCGACCCGAAGCCGCCCCCGCAGCTCTACTTCCCCTGTCCGTCCTGCTCCCGGAAGATCGTCGCGAGGAAGGATTTCTACGACAAGCGGGCGCGCTGCCCGGACTGCAACACCCGGATGATCATCCACGTGATCTACGATCCCGCGCGGAAGGTCCACGAGATCCACCCGGTGCGGACCGACGACCGGCCCAGCGGGGAGACCTGGGTGGCCGAGCGGTAGCGGGCGGCGGATTTCAAAGCGGAAGGCCGGCCCAGGGAGGGGCCGCCGGGCCCGCTTCAGGCCGTCGCTCCGGGGAGAGTCGCCCCGGGTGCGCCTGTGAAAACGAATCGCGGACCGCGGAGGGCGGGCGCAGATGGGCGCGTGGATGCATCACGTGGTGTGGGGCGGACTGACGCAGACGGTGTGCCAGCTGCTCTACCTCGTGGGGCCGCTCTTCCTGCTGGGGTTGCTGCTCCACCGGCTCGAGTCGCTCGTGCAGGGCAGGCTGTCGCGGCGGTTCGGGTGGAACAGCATCCTCTGGACGGGATGGCTCGGCACGCCCGTCCACGAACTCAGCCACGCGGCTTTCTGCGTGGCGTTCCGTCACCGCATCGTCAGGATGGCCCTGTTCGAGCCGGACCCGGTCTCGCGCCGGCTCGGCTACGTCCACCACGCGTTCAACCCGAAGAGCCGCTTCCAGGTCGCGGGGAACTTCTTCATCGGGACGGCGCCGCTGGCGGGGGGGGCGCTGGCGCTGTACGGGCTGCTCTGGCTTTTTGATCCTGACGCGGCGCGGCAGGCGCTC
This sequence comes from Planctomycetota bacterium, assembly GCA_023261405.1. Lineage (GTDB taxonomy): Bacteria > Planctomycetota > MHYJ01 > MHYJ01 > JACPRB01 > JACQFK01. Next base: position 2,576 of record JAHFOZ010000006.1, on the reverse strand, counting down.
TCCGCGGGCGCGCACGCGCCGGCCCTCGCGGGCGGGGACCTCCTCGCCGCCGCGCGGGTGGTCTGGGATCAGACCTTCGGATTGATCTCCCGCGTGATGAACGTCGAGCATCTGGGCTCGGTGCCCTTCTGGCTCTTCATGTACCTGGTGCTTTGCGTGGGCAGCCACCTCGCGCCCAGCCGGGCCGACTATCGCGGGACGGGGAAGGGCGGGTTGATCGTGCTGGGGACGCTCCTGGCGTTCAACGTCCTCTTCCTGGCCTTGGGAGGCGGAGCGGGTCGGGTGGCGGGGGCGATGGCCGCAGTGCTGGGGCCGGTGCTGGCGCTCTTCGTGCTGGCCGCGGTCCTGTGCGGCCTCGCCACGGCGGCGGTCTGCTCGCTGACAGTCGCTTCATCGAGGTGAGGCGGAAGGCGCCGGTCGGGTCGGCCGAAGGGTGGCGGACGCCGAAGGGGGTCAGCGGTCGGGCGACGCGAGCCATTCCTGACGGGCCGGCACGCGGCGCCGCAAACGCGGCGAGATTCACCCGGTGCGGACCGGCGACCGGCCCCGAGGGCGAATCCGGGTTGCCGAGAGGCAGGGTTCACGCCTTCGCGCTGCGCCAGGCGACGACGAACGCGATCAGCGCGGCCACGAAGAGCAGGTTCGAGAAGAGGTATCCCCAGAGGATCGCCGCCCGGTTCCGGTGACGGAAGCGGGTGAGCGCGTAGCCCAGGATGCCGAAGGGGATCCAGTCCACCCACCCGCCCACGCCGTCCTTCAGCGCCTCCCTCTTCAAGATCGAGCCCGTGAGCCAGGCCGGCAGGGCGGAGAGCGCGGCGACCGTGACGAGGAACGCGGCGAGCGCCTTGTCCACGCTCAGGCCGCCGCCCCGGCGGGCCGCCGCAGCGCGCGCAGAGCCTCGACGACGAGGAAGGCCGTGAGCGCGGCGAGGAGCACGCAGACCGCCCCGTTGATGGTCGCCGGCGTGAAGGAGAGCTTCGCGTTGAAGGCCGCGCGGGCCTGGATCGCGAGGGAGCAGAGGGTGATCGCCATGACGAAGATCATCGGGAGGAGCGTGAACCAGTACGGCTTCCCCGAGGCGCGGAGCCAGACCGTGATCGCCAGCAGCGTGAGCGAGGCGAGCAGCTGGTTCGAGGTCCCGAAGAGCGTCCAGTAGGCCCGCCAGGAGTTGGGTTCCGAGGCCATGAGGAGGAGGAGCGGCGCGCCCGCCGTGACCGCCGTGGCCAGCGCGGCCGTCGCGCGGCTCGTGGACCCGATCAGCTCCTGGACGATGTAGCGCCCCAGGCGCGTGGCCACGTCGAGCGTGTCGAAGACGAACGTGGAGAACACCATCGCCCCGAAGACGGTTGCGAACGACTTGTGCTCCTTTCCGATGAGGACCGTGAGGAAGTCTCCCATGCCGTCCCCGTAGATCGTGCTGGGGATGCCCTTGTTCACCGGGACGATGAGGATCGTCCCGAGCGCGATGAGCGCCACGAACCCCTCGAGGAGCATCGAGCCGTATCCCACGGGCCGGCAATGCGACTCGCGGGAGATCTGCTTCGAGGTCGTGCCGCTGCAGACGAGCCCGTGGAACCCGCTGCACGCACCGCAGGCGATCGTCACGAAGAGGAAAGGGAAGAGGGAATCGTCCATCTTCGGGCCGCTCCAGGCACGGAACGCCGGCTGCCGGATCTCGAATCCGCCGAAGAAGATCCCGATCACGCCCACGGCGAGCGCCATGTAGAGGACGAAGCCTCCGAGGTAGCCCCGCGGCTGGAGGAGGAGCCACACCGGGAGGAGCGAAGCCGCGAAACAGTACCCCATGATCAGCAGCACCCAGGTGCGATGGGAGAGGAGGAGCAGCGTCGAGCATTTCGTCCCCATCCACACGAGGAGGAGCGTCGCCGGGACGAAGATCAGGGTGACGAGCCAAAGCTTCGGCGAGAACTTCTTCTGGAGCAGCCCCATGACCACGGCCAGGAGAAGATACGCCAGGCTGGCGAACGCCACGGCGCCGCCCTTCGAGAACTCCACCTGGATCCCTTCGAGCTCCTCGACCTTCCCGGCGAAGGTCCCCGCCGTCACGTCCGCGAACGCGACGATCACGTAGACGAGCGCGATCCAGATGAACGCCATGATGGCCAGCCAGGCCCGCTTCCCGAGGTTGAGCCGGACGATCTCGGCGATCGACCTGGCCTTGTGGCGGATGGACGCCACGAGCGCCGAGAAATCGTGGACCGCGCCGATGAAGATGACGCCGAGCCCGATCCAGAGGACGCAGGGCAGCCAGCCGAAGGTCATGCAGGCCGCGATCGGGCCAACGATCGGGCCGGCGGCGGCGATCGCGCTGAAGTGCTGGCCCATCAGGTAGAAGGGCTTCGTGGGGACGAAGTCCTCGCCGTCGTTCAGCTCCTCGGCGGGCGTGGGTTTCGAGTCGTCGAGGCCGTACTGCCTCTCGATGACCCGTCCATAGAGGAAGTAGCCCGCGGCGAGCGCGGCGATGACGATGCCGGCCAGCAGCGGGAGCGACATGGTCGTTAGAGTGCAGGGGCCCGGAAGGTTGGTCAAGGCTTTTCTTGGGAAGGGTCTCACGC